>CAYRZK010000179.1:0-2973 GCA_964428785.1 uncultured Oscillospiraceae bacterium
CTCTGAAACTGACTATTCACATTCATCTTCTCCACTCTTTTTCATCCTCAGCAGATAACCTACCGCTTCATAAATCGCTCTGCTCTCAAATCCACGGCTTTTAAGGCGCCTGCCAATCTTTGCTATCAGCTTGTCGTCTATCTCCATGCCGCAGGCGGCTTTTAATGCTTCATTAACAGCTCTTTCAGATTCCGATAATACATGCTCACCGTTTTCTTCATTCATACGCCTGTATTCTTCAAATGCATCATCAATCGTATTCTTCTCTACTCCCCGTTCCTTTAACGCATTTTTGATTTTCAGCGTTCCATGACCCTTTGCCAAAGCATATTCGATATATGATACCGCATATTTTTCATCATCTATAAGCTTATATTCATTCAAAAACAATATGACATCATCTATTATACCGGCTTCACTCAAATCACCGAAGCCCTTTTCTTTCAGCTTTGTTCGCATCTGAGCTTCTGGCCGCATACCGTACGAAAGATATGTCAGCGCAGCGTCTTTAGCTTTTTCAAAGATTTCCGTTCTGCTTCTTTCCATTTTTCCGTTGAACAAATTACTCCCCTTACACCAATGCTGCTGCACAAGCCCATGCTCTCACGCTTTTCAACATCAATATCCGAAAAAAAATACTTTTCATCACCATTTACGCTCGATAACAGTCCATTCTCGCAGGCAACGGCAAATGTTGCCAAGCCTTGTGAAATGCCTCGTCCGATAAGCTTTATATATGCTTCCTTGCGTACCCAAATATTATAAAATCTCTTTAAAGCCTCCATTCTCCCGTCACTGCCGACAATAAAGGCATATTCTTCTTTTGTAAAAAACCTCTCTGCGATTCCGTATATATCGGTCTCTTCTTTCATTATCTGAATATCAAATCCGATCGGCTTTTCCGATACGGCACAGCCCCAAATATTTCCGCTGTGGCTTACCGAAAATGATGTATTTGAATTACCTACATCGTCCGCATTTTTAATATACGGCTTACCGTATTTGTCCGACTCTATGATGATCTCATGCGCATATTTCATATCATGTGCAGCATTTAAAAAGTCTGTCAGGCAGTGCTTTAAATAAACACGGCTCAAATTCTTATCAGCTTCATCGCATATATATAAGCATTTCATCTCAAATCACCGTTACAAAGAAAAAAGCTGTATTTCTACGACTTTCATTCTTCTTTAAGTCTATCAAGTATTCTGCGATATCCGTCGGCTCCGTATACAAGACACTTATTTATCCTGCTTATTGTAGCTGTTGACGCCTTGGTAATCTCTTCAATCTCATTATATGTCTTTTTTTCATCAAGGAGCTTTGCAACAGTCCATCTCTGAGCGATAGCATGAATTTCATTAACCGTGCATATATCTTCAAAAAACCTATAGCAGTCTTCCTCATCCTTTAGTACAAGGATTGCCTCAAACAATGCATCGATTTCTTCTTTTTTAAACTTTGACTCATAAGCCATATGCCAATCTCCTTTCAATAATATGCCTGAACGCTTCGTGCATAAGCACTGTACGGTAAAGATTATATCGCTTTAATGAGCAAAAGTCAAGTCAAGTAAGCTTTAGAAGCACATTTATTGGTTTATTCGGCTATTCACATGTTTTTTAAAATTTCTATGGCTTTGTTAAGCTGTACATCCTCTGTATCATCTTCCGAAAGCTCTACTGTATAGTCCGGCTCTATGCCTTTTCCGTGTATTTCATTTCCGTTTGGTGAAAAATACTGCTGTGCCGTAATGTTCGTGCCTGAGCCGTCCGTAAGCGGCATCGAATATTGCACTATGCCCTTGCCGAATGTCTGCGTACCGACGATCGCTCCGCCGTTATTGTCCTTAACAGCAACAGTCAGTATTTCCGATGTGCTTGCCGTTCCTCCATTCACAAGAAGCACATACGGTATAGATGTGCATGAGGCATCCGAATTGCAGTATGTGCGTTCTCCGTGCCTGTCTTCGAGATATATTATCGTTCCCTCCGGAAGCAATAAATCTGCGATATGTGTTCCGCTGTCAACGACACCTCCGCCGTTGTTTCTTAAATCTATAATCAGCCCCTCCACACCATGCGCCTCAAGGCTTCTCAATTCTTTCTCAAAATCTTCTCCCGTGGAAACATCGAATGTACTTATTCTTATATATGCTATATTGTCATCCAGCATTTCCGAATAAACACTTTCCGTTACAATTTTCTTTCTCACAATTGTCACATCATGCTTCTCGCCATTACGACTGTATGTTATTTTTACTTTGGTATTAAGCTGTCCTCTCATGGCTGCTCCTGCCTCGTTCAGCTTATCAGCTCCGTATTCGGTGCCGTCCACAGCGACTATGATATCGCCGGTCTTTAAGCCTGCATTTGCCGCCGGCGAGTCATCGACAGTACTGATTATAATAAGCTTTCCGTCATCATTAGCCGTAAATGTTATTCCTATACCGTAAAATTCGCCGGTAGACTGAGACCTAATGCTGTCATACTCTGCCGCCGTGAAATAGTTCGTATAAGGGTCACCGGTGCTGCCGAAAAGACCTTTATAAATACCATTCATCATATCTTCATCCGAAAGGTCTTTATAATATGTTTCTTTTAAGCTGTTGTAAAGATAATCAAGTTTACCGAATCTTTCATATGTTTCGGCAAGTATATTGTAGTCATCCGTTGTCAGGTGCGTATATTCACCGCCTTCTGTCAGCATGTAGTTTGAAATATACATGCCTGCACCTGTTCCCAGCACAAACACCATGAATATAATCAGTATAAATCTTCCTTTTTTCATGGCTATACGCTTACCATGTTTCACAGTGTCATGCTTTATTTCATCATGCTTTCCCGCTAAATAATCTCTTTCATCATTCATATATTATCTCCGTAATCCAGCCATTCTTTAACTAATGCATCTCCATATGAGATATTATGTATTGAATACGCTCCGTACCGTTCCATATTTGACGCTCAACAG
>CAYRZK010000180.1:0-2959 GCA_964428785.1 uncultured Oscillospiraceae bacterium
TCACGGAACAGTTTTATATCCGGAAAATATGGCAGGTCCGGCGCACCTGCATTTTTTGAAAAAGGTGCATCTGCATCCGAGTATTTTGCAATAGCCTGTGAGATAGCAGAGTTTGTAAGATGTTCCTCAATAGTGATAATTTTCATTATTTATTTCACCTGATTTCCGTTAATATATACCTTTTCAATTTTTCTTATATCGCTGATATTTTTATCCGGTCTGCCATTAATCAGGATGAAGTCAGCTTTTTTGCCAACAGCAATTCTGCCGATATTGCTGATTTTAAATGCATCAGCCATTTTTGATGTGGCACCCCGCAATGCTTCAAGTGGTGTCAGACCGCAGTCCACCAACATTTCCAGTTCATCAAACATAGACCGGCCGTGCTCAACCCGTGGTACAAAAGTGGCATCGTTTGCGTCACTGCCAACCAGAACAGGCACGCCATAGTCATTGAACAGTTTTACCGCTTCCTGTGCATATACAAAGCCCTGTTCATCATAATCCCTGAAAGGCTCGATAGTAAACTTTTTCATCATCAGTATTGTAGGCATAAATGCCAGTTTTTTGTCTGCAGCTTCCTGCACCAGACTAGATGGTGTGGCTGTGCGCATAGCTGTGTGGAGGAGAATATCCACACCTGCTTTTACAGCCATTTCCTGCGCCGGCACAGATGCAGCGTGCACTATTGCTACAAGACCATAACTGTGTGCAGTATCAACAAGGTCCTGTAGCACATCTGCAGGCATAGTTCTGCTGGACATTGCCGGTGGAATTTCAATAAACAGCTTGATATAGTCTGCGCCCATGGCAACAGCCTTTTCCACATGAGCCTTACCGCTTTTAATATCACCAAAGGCCATAATATATGATGTGTGGATATTAAGCTTATCAGATTTCTCTTTGATTTCTTTTGATACTGCCACATCGCACACCGTGGTAACGCCACAGTCTGTAAACATTTTCAGATGTTCTTCCTTGCTGATATGTACATGACCGTCGATAAGACCAGGCATCAGCATGCAGTCGGTTGTATTTGTTCCGTCTGCTTCTCTGAAAGCAGTGATAATGCCGTTTTCTACGGTTATCATGGCAGATTCGTATACCTTTTCTCCGTCAAAAACAGGGCAGGTAATTGTAATTTTATCACTCATAGTTATATCTCCTGTCGTTATTTCAGACTTATAATGCCATCTGTAAATACATAGTTTCTCATGCCTTTGCCCAGAACTTTAGTATGGTCAACAGCCGTTTCGATAGCAATAATATCTTCCGGTGTAAGCTGGATTTTAAGAGCTGCAATATTGCTGCGCAGATTGTCGGGGTTTGTTGTACCCACAAGGCTCTGTATGTGTGGGTATTTTGCCAGTGACCATGCAAGTGAAAGCTGTGCCATTGTGCAACCCTTGCTGTCTGCAATCTTTTTCAGCTCTTTCAGCATAGCCATGTTTGTTTCTTTGTTGGCTGGTGACAGATAGTTTCTTTCCAGATATGGACTGCGGAAGCCGTCTTCCAGCACTTTATCCGCAAACAGTCCATGGCCAATTGTACCGTAAGCAAGAATTTTTACGCCCAGTTCCCTTGCTGTTTCCACCAGTTCTTTTTCAATTTTGCGTTCCAGCAGTGAATATTCAATTTCAACTGTGTGGATTGGATGCACCTTGTGTGCACGGCGCAGGGTTTCTGCATCCACTTCAGAAAGACCGATATGTTTTACATAACCGGCTTTTACCTGGTCTGCAATTGCACCCACCAGTTCTTCCACAGGCACTGTTGTGTCCTGTCTTGCAGGCTGATACAGGTCGATATAGTCCAACCCCAGTCTGCGCAGGGAATAGGTCAGATGCCCTTTTACATTGTGTGGCTTTACATCCAGGCCATAGATACCGCCTTCAGGGCTTGGCAGAACGCCAAATTTTACTGACAGGAAATATTTATCTCTGTCCACACCTTTCAGTGCCTGACCTGTGATGATTTCACTTTCACTGGCATTGTAAAACTCGCCTGTATTAAAGAGAGTGATACCCTCATCCAAAGCTGCGTGAATTGTTTTCACAGATGCTTCTGGGTTTCTGATGTTGGACATCCCCATTGTGCCAAGTCCGAGTCTTGAAATATCAATCATAATTTACCTCCGATTTATATATTCGATTTTTTACTTTTTAACTGGAACGCCATACAGTTCTTCCAGCTCGTGCTGGATTTCTTCTGCACGGGCAATCTGGTCGTTCAGTTTCCATTTGCCGATGTTTACACCGTCACGCATAAACATTGAGCCGCACTGATGGAAATAGAATTCAATATTGCGGTCAAGTGCTTCGAGGAATAAGTCCTTTACCCATTCGTACATAATAGGACGTACTTCATTTTTAGGTGCCATTTCACCGCCCACATTCACACATTTAATAAGTCCTGTATCAAGGTATTTGCCCAAAGAAATAGGACCGATAAGAGGTGAACAGAAAACCTCTCTGTGTTTTACAGGTGCGGCAAGAAACGCTGTCAGTCTTTTATCTGCCATCTCCTGATTTTCAATGGAAATGCTGATATGTATGTGGTCCCAGCCGTCGCCCCAGTCTGCAGGCACACAGTCCTTGATACGTTCTGGTCTTTTGGTGGTTGTTACAAAAATGCAGTCTTTTCTGCGACGGATAAAATCCCAGCAGCCATCACGCCATTCATCGGCTTCCTCAATGAAAAAGTCTGATGAAAAGCACAGTTTTACAAGTGACCCAGGTGGACAATCTTTGTCCTTCAGCTCGTATGTAGTTTTGCCTTTTGTTATTATTGTTGTGTCTCGACCATAGCGTTTGTCCATTTTATAGACAAAACAATTTTTACAGCCGGGGCTCACTTTTTTACATCCGTGCCAAGGATTCCACGGTACAGCTTTGTTTATTTCAGGATTTTGCATATCTACACCTCTTTGTCATTCATTTTTGTCAGAATATTATTGATT
>CAYRZK010000181.1:0-2854 GCA_964428785.1 uncultured Oscillospiraceae bacterium
ATATTATGCTGCGATTCATACCCATCCAAAGCCGCATTTGAAATTTCATAATGATGATATCCTGCTTCATTTAGCAGCCTTATTGCCGTATGATATCTTGCTCTGTCCGTATCATCATCCGCAATATCAAGCTCGCCGTTTTTATACATGTCATAAAACTCTGTACCATCTTCTATTTGCAGGCTGTAAAAAGAGATATGCTCCGGTCTGAGCATTATAGCATCTCTAAGCGTAGCTTCCCATATTTCATCCGTTTGCTTTGGAAGCGAAAACATAAGATCTATATTTATATTGTCAAATCCCGCTCTCCTTGCCTCGTTATATGTGTCAAGGAATACTTTTCTGTCATGAATTCTTCCTATCGCTGTGAGAACAGTATCATCGAGTGACTGAACGCCTATACTGAGCCTGTTAATGCCCGATTTCTTATATATTTCAAGCTTTTCAGCCGTAAGCGTACCGGGATTTGATTCGATGGTAATTTCTTGCTTAACCGCATTGTTAAATTTTAAATTGATTTCATACAGAATATCAGCAATCCATTCGGCAGGAACAATAGTCGGTGTACCGCCTCCGATAAAAATTGTATCTACTTCATAATCGCAATATTCTTCAGCACGCATTGCAAGCTCTGCTTTGAGCGCTTTAAAATAGTCCTTCCATTCACTCGCTCCGCATGTATCAAACGATACAAAGCCGCAATATTTACATTTTTTTATACAAAAAGGTATATGTATATACAGACCTAATTTCTTCATAATCTTACCTTTATCCTATACAAAAAGGCAGCTCTGAGTGATACTGCCTTTTATTCCTATTTATTGTCATCGTATTTGAGGACTGCTGTAAAAGCTTCCTGCGGCACTTCGACAGTACCGAACTGACGCATACGCTTCTTGCCTTCTTTTTGCTTCTCAAGCAGCTTTTTCTTACGAGAAATATCTCCTCCGTAGCATTTTGCTATAACATCCTTTCGGAACGCTCTTACAGTTTCACGAGCTATTACCTTTTGTCCGACAGCTGCCTGTATAGGCACCTCAAACTGATGCATAGGAATTATTTCTTTAAGCTTTTCACATACAAAGCGTCCTCTCGCAACAGCCTTTGATTCATGAACAATCATCGAAAATGCATCCACAAGCTCTTTGTTCAGAAGCACATCGAGCTTAACAACATTTGACTTTTCATATCTCAAAAATTCATAATCAAGCGAACCGTATCCTCGTGTTTTTGACTTAAGTGCATCGAAGAAATCATATATAACTTCATTGAGCGGCATCTCATAATGCAGCTGCACTCTCGTCTCCGTAATATATTCCATATGAGTCATCTTGCCTCGCCTTTCCTGACAAAGCTCCATAATGCTTCCGACATACTCTTTTGGAATCATAATATCGGTTTTTACGATCGGCTCTTCTATATGATCATATTCCATCACACCCGGCAGATTGGTCGGATTTTGAATCATTCTGACTTCGCCGTTATTCATTACCACTTTATAGATTACGCTCGGTGATGTTGTTATTACACCAAGGTTGAATTCACGCTCAAGTCGCTCAACAATAATTTCCATATGAAGAAGCCCCAAAAAACCGCATCTGAACCCAAATCCAAGTGCTGTGGAAGTCTCCGGCTCGAAATTGAATGCCGCATCGTTTACCTGTAGCTTTTCCAGAGCATCCTTTACGGTTTCATACTTTTCTCCCTCTGCCGGATAAATACCGCAGAATACCATCGACTGAGGATTTTTATAGCCTGCACAAGGCTCGTCCGCCGGATCCGCATCAAGCGTAATAGTGTCGCCCACCTGTGCATCCCTCACCTGCTTTATCGACGCACATATGTAGCCTACCTCACCTGCCTTGAGCTCATCCGCAGGTGTAGGATTTGGTGAATAAAAGCCCACTTCAGTAACCTCATATTTTTTACCGGAATTCATGAGCCTTACGATATCGCCTCTTTTTACTTTTCCGTCAAAGAGTCTCGTATATATTACCACGCCTTTGTAGCTATCGTAATATGAGTCAAATATCAATGCTTTCAGCTTGCCATTTATATCGCCTGACGGAGGCGGTACATTTTTCACAACATCCTCAAGAACATCTTCTATGCCTATGCCTTCCTTTGCCGAGATAAGCGGCGCATCAGCCGCATCAATCCCAATAACATCTTCGATTTCAAGCTTTACTTCATCAGGTCTGGCACTTGCAAGGTCTATTTTATTTAACACCGGAAGTATTTCAAGATTTTCATCAAGTGCGAGATAAACATTGGCAAGTGTCTGTGCTTCTACCCCCTGCGTGGCATCAACTATAAGGATTGCTCCCTCACATGCCGCAAGGCTTCGTGAAACCTCGTAAGTAAAGTCCACATGCCCCGGAGTATCTATCAGGTTGAAAATATATTCCTCACCGTCCTTTGCCTTATACACAAGGCGTGTTGTTTGCAGCTTAATGGTTATTCCTCGTTCTCTCTCAAGATCCATATTATCGAGGAACTGCTCTTTCATGTCTCTCTGAGCAACAAGCCCGGTCTTTTCGATTATCCTGTCAGCAAGTGTAGATTTGCCGTGATCTATATGTGCTATTATACTGAAATTTCTTATTCTATTCTGATATGAATTCATATTTTCCTCTCGAATTTATCTAAACTTAATTACAAATATGATAACATATGGTATTTTTTTCTTCAAGAAATAAATCAGCCAAAACACATTCATTGCCGTAAATCCGGCTGCACTCATAATCAACAAAAACAATGCCAAAAGCTGCAATCATTACCATTGTCACAGCAACAACAAATTCAATAAGAATTTTCAGGAATTTTTTCATTCGTATACTCCTTAATATTATGT
>CAYRZK010000182.1:0-2851 GCA_964428785.1 uncultured Oscillospiraceae bacterium
TATTCATACATATAACTGTGATGGTAATCCAATACCTACATTTACGGGTGAGCCTGAAAGAATAGAAATACCGGACTATATAGATTGCTTCACCAAGGATGTCTGGGAGGGCTTAAATGAAGACAATAAGGTGTCACTTTATGTAAGATATACAGACCTTAAAACAGGCAAATCTGAAAATCGCCTTATCAACAAAAATAAGTAGGAGGATATTTGGAATGAAAGAATTCGAGCTTAAATACGGATGCAATCCCAATCAGAAACCGGCTATGATTTATATGGAGGACGGAAGTGAGCTTCCTATCGAAATTTTAAATGGCAGACCGGGATATATCAATTTCCTCGATGCTTTTAACAGCTGGCAGCTTGTAAAAGAAGTGAAAGAAGCGACAGGAATGGTATGTGCCGCTTCATTTAAACATGTAAGCCCTACATCGGCAGCGGTAGGCTTACCTCTTTCGGACAGACTCAAAAAAGCTTGCTTTGTTGATGACATCGCAGGTCTTGACGAATCGCCGCTCGCATGTGCGTATGCAAGGGCAAGAGGTACGGACAGAATGTCGTCATTCGGAGACTGGATCGCACTTTCGGATGTTGTCGATGTTACAACTGCTTCTATCATCAAGCGTGAGGTGTCGGACGGAGTTATCGCTCCGGGATATAGCGATGAAGCACTTGAGCTTTTGAAGAGCAAGAGGAACGGTAATTATAATATTATAAAAATAGATCCGGATTATGTGCCTATGCAGCAGGAAAAAAAGCAGGTCTATGGAGTTACCTTTGAACAGGGAAGAAACAATTTTAAAATTGCGGAGGAGCTGCTTCAAAATGTTGTAACAGACAATAAAACACTTACGGAAGAAGCCAAGAGAGATCTTATTATTGCTCTTATTACGCTTAAATATACACAATCAAATTCGGTATGCTTTGCTTATGATGGACAGGCTATCGGTGTCGGAGCAGGACAGCAGTCGAGAATTCACTGCACAAGGCTTGCAGGACAGAAAGCAGATCTTTGGCATCTTCGTCAAAGCGATAAGGTGTTAAATCTTCCGTTTAAGCCTGAGCTTGGCAGAGCCGACAGAGATAATACAATAGATGTATATCTTTCGGCAGACGAAAGCGGAGATGTTCTTGATGACGGTAAGTGGCAGCTTTACTTCACCGAAAAGCCGGAACCGTTCACAGCGGAAGAAAAGCGTGCATATCTCGACGGTATTACAGGTGTATCTCTCGGAAGTGATGCTTTCTTCCCGTTCGGCGACAATATAGAAAGAGCTAAGAAAAGCGGCGTAAGCTTTGTTGCACAGCCGGGAGGCTCGATCAGAGATGATAATGTTATTGCAGTATGCAATAAGTATGATATGGTAATGGCATTTACGGGAATGAGACTTTTCCATCACTAATTAGAATGAGGAGAAATAACCATGAAGATTTTGGTAGTGGGCGGCGGTGGCCGTGAACATGCGATTTGCTGGAAGCTTGCACAGAGTGATAAGGTATCAAAGCTTTACTGTGCACCCGGCAATGCCGGCATTGCGAATGTTGCGGAATGTGTAAACATCAAAGCTGAGGATATTGATGGAATATGCAGATTTGCAGCGGAAAATGAAATTGATATGGCAGTTATCGGCCCTGAGGTACCGCTTGCGATGGGAATTACGGATGTTCTTGAAGCAAAAGGAGTGAGAGTGTTCGGCCCAAACAAGAAATGTGCGCAGCTTGAAGCAAGCAAGGCATTTACAAAGTCGTTCCTTATGAGACATGATATTCCTACGGCTAAATATACGGAGTATACGGAAAAACAGGAGCTTATGGATGCGATAGGTATTTACGGATATCCGATGGTATTAAAGGCTGACGGGCTTGCGGCAGGAAAAGGCGTGGTGCTTGCGCAGGATGCGGAGGAGGCTGCCGCAGCGATAGAAGAAATGATGGGCGAAAGAGTGTTCGGAGAAGCCGGCGATAAGGTAGTCGTTGAAGAGTGTCTCCACGGTGTAGAAGCTTCGATACTGTGTTTTGTTGATGAAAACACTATCGTGCCGATGGAGCCTGCACAGGATTATAAGCGAGTATTTGACAACGATGAGGGACCGAATACCGGCGGAATGGGCTCGTATTCTCCAAGCCTTGTTTTTGACGAAGCACTCAGCAAGAGAGTAATGGACGAAATACTTATACCGACCTTGAACGGCTTCAGGCAGGACGGGCTTGACTTCAAGGGTGTACTGTTTGTAGGACTTATGATTTCGGATGAGGGCCCTAAGGTTATCGAATTTAACAATCGTTTCGGAGATCCGGAAACACAGTCGGTGCTTATGAGACTGGATACAGACTTGGCAGAGATTTTCGATGCTGTTATTGATAACAGGCTTTCGGAGCTCGATATTAAATGGAAAGACGAAAGAGCTGTATGCGTTGGCATGGCTTCCGGTGGGTATCCGGGAAGCTATGAAAAGGGCAAGCTCATAACGGGTCTTGATGCCGTTGATGATGATATCGTTGTATTCCATGCCGGTACAGCTTTTAACGAAAACGGCGAAGTGGTGACAAACGGCGGCAGAGTACTCGGTGTTACGGCAACAGGTGCGACGCATGAAGAAGCTCGTGCAAAGGCTTTTGCCAATGTAAATAAGATAAGCTTCGAGGGCGCTCATTACAGAAACGATATAGGCATAGTGAGAAAAAATTAGTGCTTTGATATAGCGGAGATGATATCTCCGGCTTCATCTATCATGATAGGTATGCGAGCTATATCAGAGACCGAAAGAATACCTACGAGGCGGCTTCCCGATGTAATGGGGAGCCGCTTTATCTTATGGTGCGAAAGAAGCAGCGCCGCATCGTGAAT
>CAYRZK010000183.1:0-2826 GCA_964428785.1 uncultured Oscillospiraceae bacterium
TCCATAGAAAATCCAAATGTTCTGTTCGTCAGATTGTCGAGCTCAAAAGAAAAGAAATCTGATTCTTTTGTAATCTCATCCACCGTCAATGCCACTCTCGGTACATCGATCATCGGTCCTATCGAATATTCAAGCTGTAATCCGTGTTCCGAAAGGCAATCCCGAACCGCACCGTCCACAATATCCCGTACTCTTTCATATTCTTTATCAAGACCTATGAGCGGGATTATTATACCGGGTAGAATATCAATATTATTTTCGCTGCCGACTTCTGCCGCTGCCATAACAATCGCAGCTGCCTGTTTTTTCATAAGCTCCTTTGAATCAATGCGTGCATATTCGCTGAATACAGGGTTAAACAGCCTTATTCCGACAGGTCTCCCGTTTGTAATAACAAAAAGCTCTTTAAACTGATTTTTTTGATATTCAAAAAAATCAGCCGCTTCAAAGCTTTCGACAGTCATGTTCTCCGTTCTGAAAAGACCTATCCCCTCTGCACCGTATTCAAAGGCCTTCTCCGCCTCCTCGACATTATTTACCGTCGCTCTTATCCTGAGATTTCTTGCTTCATCCGCCCATTTCATAAAAGTAATATAGCTTTCGAGTCCGAACAAACGAGATATCTGCTGCCTGTCATCAGCTTGAGCGATAAGCATTTCTATTTGGAACGGTTTTACCCTCATCAGAGCCGTTTTTCTATCTATAATGCCTTCGTTTTCCATCTCTACGGCTATTCTGAGCGATGCAACGGAAGTCCTGTTTGAAGTCCTTGTCTGCAATATATACAGCTTTCCGTTTTCTATCGTAAACTCTATATATTGCATATCTCTGTAATAGTTTTCAAGAATTTTGGCAATTTTGACAAACTGCTTATACGGTATCGGCAGGCTTTTTTCAAGTATTGCCAGATCTTCCGATGCTCTTTCGCCTTTCAGCACATCCTCGCCCTGTGCATTAAAAAGAAATTCTCCCGTTATGATGTTTTCACCCGTATTAGGATCTCTCGTATATGCAAAGCCGGTACCTGAATCCTCGCCCGCATTGCCAAGCACCATATATTGAACACTCACCGCAAGACCGGATTCTTTCGATATTTTGTTCACATTTTTATACAATGTACTCGTTTCGTTGTTCCATGATGAAAACAACGCTGCAATTACCGCCATGAGCTGCATTTTTACATCCTGAGGAAATTCTTCTCCTGTTTCTGCTTTAATGAGCGCCTTATATTCATCTATCAGCTCTGCAAGCGCCTCTGCGCACAGCTCTGTGTCACAGCTGCACTCAAACTTTTCCTTCTTGTCTTTTTTGACAGCCTCAAAGCTTGGTGCCGGAATATTATATACAAGAATTCCGAACATTTCCATCAGCCTTCTGTATGAATCATAAGCAGTCACTTCACTGCACCCCTCACTCACGAGCCCTTTTACGGTCTCGTCATTGATACCGACATTCAGCAAAGTTTCGGTAATTCCGGGCATCGAAAATGCCGATCCCGAACGAACCGAAAGGAGAAGCGGATATGATGCTCCTCCGAATTTTTTTCCGGTCACTTCTTCAAGATCGGCTAATTTTTCATAAATCTGCAAGGCTATTTCCTCGGAAATAACCTTGCTGTTTTGATAAAATTCATTACATGCTTCTGTGGTAATCGTAAATCCAAAGGGTACCGGAAGTCCCATCCTCGTCATTTCAGCAAGATTGGCACCTTTACAGCCGAGCAGATTTCCCATATCCTTAGATCCCTCATTAAATGAGTAAACAAACTTTTTCATACCTCAGAAACCTCTCCTATTATCTGTTATCAATTAAAATTCAAGTCTCTCTTCAATATAAGCTCTGACTTCCGAAACAGGAATTCTTACCTGCTGCATAGTATCTCTGTCTCTGATCGTTACACATCCGTCAGTCTCGGTATCGAAGTCTACACAGATGCAAAACGGAGTACCGATTTCGTCTTCTCTTCTGTATCTCTTACCGATTGATCCAGATGCATCGTAATCAACCATAAAGTATTTTGAAAGCTCTTCATGAATAGGCTCCGCAACAGGTGCAAGCTTCTTTGCAAGTGGGAGTACAGCCGCCTTGAAAGGTGCAAGCGCCGGATGGAAATGCATAACAATTCTTGTATCCTCTTTACCGTCTTCCGAAACAAGCTTTTCCTCATCATATGCATCGCAGAGGAACGCAAGCGCCACTCTGTCTGCTCCGAGCGATGGCTCAATACAATATGGAATATATTTTTCATTTGTATCAGGATCAACAAATACCATATCCTGACCGGAGAATTCCGTATGCTGCTTTAAGTCAAAATCTGTTCTGTCCGCAACGCCCCAAAGCTCACCCCAGCCGAATGGGAATAAATACTCAAAGTCAGTAGTAGCATTGCTGTAATGTGAAAGCTCTTCCTTCTCATGATCTCTCATTCTGATATGCTCCTCCTGCATTCCGAGCGACTTGAGCCACTGTCCGCAGAAGTTTTTCCAGTAATCAAACCATTCGAGATCCGTACCAGGCTTACAGAAGAATTCGAGCTCCATCTGTTCAAATTCTCTTGTTCTGAATGTAAAGTTGCCCGGTGTTATCTCATTTCTGAATGATTTACCTATCTGACCTATACCGAAAGGAATCTTCTTTCTTGATGCTCTTGCAACATTCTTAAAGTTTACAAAAATACCCTGAGCAGTTTCAGGTCTTAAATAAATTTCAGCCTTTGCATCTTCCGTTACACCCTGGAAAGTTTTAAACATAAGATTAAACTGTCTTATCGATGTAAAATCACTCTTGCCACATGTCGGACACGGGATATTGTTATCCTTGATATAC
>CAYRZK010000184.1:0-2806 GCA_964428785.1 uncultured Oscillospiraceae bacterium
ATACTAAACAATAATATGATACTAAAAAATAAACTGTGATTCGGAAAAGATTGCATGAAGGAGGCAGAAGATGTTTTGTTTAAAATTAATTTTTCTTATACTCGTCTGTATTCCTTTTGCGGGGGTTTTGCTTAAGTTGCTCTCAAATGTACTTGATGATGTGCTTAGATCAGTAAAGCGAAAGTAAGCATATTAGGTGATGGGCGTATAGCTGTTTATTGGAGCATGTGCAGAAGTATTGTATATCATGTCTGTAAATAACAAATTGTATATTATGTTTGCAAATAACAAATGGAAAAAATATATAAATCCGGAGTGTGTACTTGTTCTCAGTGGGCATAGGGTATTTATATAGAAGTGTTTATTTAATGGATATCATGTATGGATATCATGTGCAGAGTGGACAACCGGATATGATATATGGTGCGATATGGCATAGTAGCTGATGTTTTTTTAATACGGTTTTCGATTTTTATTCAGTTGATTTAATGATTGTATACTCAATTTTGGGCAGATATAGAGATTTTTGGGCATAAGTTAGAACAATATAAGTAAGAATTGAAAGTATAGTGATGATGTGGCGTGGAGTGCGGTATGAAGAGAGGACTTTTTATTACGATCGAGGGTTCGGATGGTTCTGGAAAATCAACACAGATTGAATTGCTTAAGGAATTTTTCAAAGAAAAAAAGATAGCTTTTATTGTTACTCGTGAACCCGGCGGGACTAATATAAGTGAAAAAATTAGAGAGATTATTCTTGATAAAAACAATTCGGAGATGGATAGTATGACAGAAGCACTTTTATATGCAGCGTCAAGGGCTCAGCATGTGGCTGAAAAAATCAGACCGGCGCTTGATAACGGTATCACTGTTATATGCGACAGGTATATAGATTCAAGTATTGCTTATCAAGGCTACGGAAGAAATTTAGGAGACTGTGTCAGAGCGATAAATGAATATGCGGTACGAGGATGTATGCCTGATGTTACTTTTCTTATGAAAATTGATCCGAGTGTGGGAAAATCAAGAATTAAAGAGGATGTCCGTGATAGGCTGGAGCTTGAAAAAAATGAGTTTCATCAAAGGGTTTATGATGGATATATTGAAATGGAAAAAGCTTTTGATAGAATTGTAGGCATTGATGCTACACGAACGATTGAAGAAATCCATAAGGACATTGTAGGGCATATAAATAAATTGTTATAAGTATACATTCGTATGTATTTTCAGCAAGGATACAGAATGTGCAAAATACAAAGCTATGTGATGTTAAGCAATGAGAAGGTCGGCTATGCTGATTAGATTTTCAACGAAAGACTTTCTTGTTATTGCAGAAATATGGCAAGTGATATTCCTGCATGATAAGGAAGTTGGCTGTATCGAATCTATAATAAGTAATGACCGCCACATTGTAGGTTCATGGATTTACCTGTATACTAAAAACTGACAGGCGAGATGCCGGAATCATTGTTAAGAGTATTTGAAAAGCTAAAATAATTAAGCGGTTACAAAGCTAACAGGAAATCAGAGATTTGAAAGAGAGAATATGATATTTGCTGATATAGATAAGAAAAACAAAAGAGCGGTGGATATGCTCAGCCATTGTGCGGCTACAGGAAAAGTGTCACATGCATATTTGATAGAAGGAGATTTCAGTACTGATAAGGAAAGTGTGGCAAGGTGTTTTGCAAAGGCTATTTTGTGCATGGAGCACAGAGGGGAAGGATGCAGAGATTGCATCGTGTGCAATAAAATAGAGCATGGCAATTATGAGGATTTGCATTACATAGAGAAAAAAGATAATTCGCTTAAGGATGCTGACATTCTGGAATTGCAGGAAAGGCTCAAAACACGCCCTCTCGGCGAGCGAAACATAGCTATAATAAAAGATGCTGATACAATGACAATATGGGCGCAGAACAGGCTTTTAAAAACGCTGGAAGAACCTCCGAATGGTACGGTTATCATGCTTTTGTCGGAAAATGCGGAAAATCTGCTGCCGACAATTATATCAAGATGCACGGTGATAAGGCTGGTGCATAACGAAAGCTATGGAGAAAGCAGAATGTATGATGCGGCACAGCAGACAGCGGATGCACTTATTGCACAAAAGCCGTTTTATGAAATGAAAAAGCTTACGGCTGATGCATGTTCCGATAAAGAAAGCGCTTTTGAATTTTTGGATGCACTGGAAAATGTTTACGGCAGTATTGCAACTGCGAATGATGCAAGAAGCAGGTTGTATCCAAAAGCTTATATATACAATGCAGTGTCGCTTATTGAAGAGACAAGGCTTGATATTAGGCGAAATGTTGCGGTAGGATATGCGATAAAGAATTTGCTGATAAAAATTGGAGGATAAATTTATGGTTAGAGTTGTAGGCGTAAAATTCAAAAGCGCCGGTAAGGTATATTATTTTGATCCGGATGAGCTTGAGCTTTCAATCGGACAGCATGTAATCGTTGAAACGGCTCGTGGCATGGAGTATGGTACGGTAAGTATGGAGCCGTCGGAGGTGAATGAGTCGGAGCTTGTGGCGCCTCTAAAGAAAATCGTGCGAATAGCAAATGAGGAAGATGATATTCGTCATGCGGAGAATACAAAGAAGAAGGAAAAGGCATTAAGGCTTTGCCAGGAAAAAATAGATAAGCATGGGCTCGTGATGAAGCTTATAGATGTTGAATATACATTTGACAACAGTAAAGTAATCTTTTATTTTACGGCAGACGGACGAGTGGATTTTCGTGAGCTGGTAAAGGATCTGGCGGCAGTGTTTAAAATGAGAATAGAGCTGCGACAGATAGG
>CAYRZK010000185.1:0-2804 GCA_964428785.1 uncultured Oscillospiraceae bacterium
ATTGATTTTCCCGCATTCATTGTGCTGTATCTGTAATAAAGCTGTGCCATTGTGACCTCCGCTATTTGGTATCGTAATTTTAAAATCCGTCTCAATTATACATAATATGGGTATGTGCGTCAAGGGATGCAGAAACGATAAAATACTTCATGACGGTATTTCTTGCGAAAACCGGAAAGTATTGATATACTGAATTGAGCAGGCTTGTTTTTGGTGAGGAGGCTTATGCAGTCAATAATAAGACAAGCCGGGAGGAGATTTTATGAGTTATAAAGTGAAGCTCGATGTCTTTGAAGGGCCTTTCGATCTTCTTGTTTATTTGATAGAAAATGCGGAAATGAATATCTACGATATAAATGTATCGGAGATTGTGACGCAATATGTTGACTATATAGAACAGATGCAGAGGATGGATATACCGGTAGCAACAGAATTTATGGTGCTGGCAGCATCCTTGATAGAAATAAAGTCCAAAATGCTTCTTCCGAGAGTGAGTACAGGAGCTGACGAAGCGGCGGCAGAAGATCCTCGTACAGAGCTCGTGCAGAAGCTGCTCGAATATAAGCGCTTCAAGGCGGCAGCCGAAATGCTTGCGGAGTCGGAGGAATATACGCAGAGGATGTTCGAGAAGCCCAAGGAAGATATCAGCGAATACGAAAATAATCCTGATGAATATCTTAAAATGGATATAGTTCAATTCGTAAATGCGTTTAATCTTTTCATAAGAAAGAAAAAAAGGCTTGAAGAGGTGAAGAAACGATATACCAAGCTTGAGAGGCAGAGAGTATCCGTAGAGCACAAAATTTCATTTATCAGCTCGCTTTTTACAAATAATGCCGAGCGAGACAGCGTGACATTTACGGAGCTTGTGGAGAACGAGCGAGATAGGTACAATGTTGTTACTACATTTACATCACTTCTTGAAATGGCTAAGTCGAGAGCCGTGGGGCTTGTACAGGAGGCCAATTTTACGGAAATTACGGTAACGAGGGGCGAGAATATAGATAAGATAGATGCTGCTGGAATGGCAGCAGAGCAGCAGAAGGAGGCGGCGGATAATGGCAGGAGCGAAATCAATTAAATCAGCTTTGGAGTCGATGATGTTTACATGGGGCGAACCGCTTCCGTCAAAGACGGCGGCAGAGGTGTTTAACATCCACTGGAAAGAAGCATATGACTGTTTTAAAGAGCTGCAAGCCGAATATGAGCAGGAGGGCAGAGGCATACGTATAAGAGAGGTCGATAAGGCTTTTCAGTTTGTAACATATGCTGAAAACAGCGAATATATCGAAAGACTGTGTACGCCGGTAAAACAAAAAAGGCTTTCACAGTCTGCACTTGAGGTGCTTGCGATTATAGCATACAAACAGCCTGTTACGAGAGGCGAAATAGAGGCGGTAAGAGGTATAAAGTGTGACAGAGTAATCGAGGGGCTCGAAAAGAAAGGCTTGATTGCCGAGGTCGGACGCAGTACAGGTATAGGCAGACCGATACTTTACGGAACAACAGCTGTATTTTTAAAGAATTTCGGATTTACAAACATCAGAGAACTGCCGGACATAGACGATATCGAGGGCGCAATAGCCGATGATGACGATTTTAATGACGGTATTCAGGATGCACAACAGTTCCAGTTCGATCTTAAAAGCGCAGAGCATGATAAAGAAGAAGCGCAGGACAATGCGCATGAGGCAGACGGCACTTCGGAAGCTGCGGAGTCGGGGAGCGTAAATAATACTGATAGCGGAGAATAAGCCGAGGCATAGGCGGAAAGGAACGGTTATGGCAAAAGGTAAAATTGAAAAAACAAATGTAATGCGTGTGCTTGACCAAAAAAAGATACAATATAATCATTACAGCTATGCCGATACTGATGCGATAAGCGGTGTCGATGTGGCGGCGGTGCTCGGGCAGGATAAGAATACTGTCTTCAAAACGCTTGTTACTACAGGAAAAACAGGCGAGCACTATGTTTTCATGATACCGGTGGCAGAAGAGCTTGATCTTAAAAAGGCGGCAGCATCGGTAAACGAAAAGTCGATCGAAATGCTTAAATCGAAGGAGCTGCTGCCGCTTACGGGCTACATTCACGGCGGATGCTCACCGATAGGCATGAAAAAGCAGTTTAAAACAGTAGTGCACATGTCGGCAAAGACGCTTGAATATATCATATTCAGCGCCGGTAAGATAGGGTATCAGGTGGAAATAACGCCTGATGATCTCGAAAAGGTAACTCGCTGTACATTTGCCGACATCGTCTCCGAATAGAAGTCAAAGAAACAAAAGCTCGGAAGAGACTAAAATCTTCCGAGCCTTTTTATGCGAATGATGTGGTGAGACTTGGTCGGCGCTGTTAACCTACGATTTCAAAGCCGGCAGCTGTAAGGGCTTTTTTGATCTCGGCGATGTGCGCTTCGTCTCGTGTTTCTGCCGTAACTCTTAAGAAGCAGCTGTTGATTGCCATATTTGTATCGCTGATGCTGTGATAAACATCGAGAATATTGGCGCCGAGCTTGCCGTATATTTCAGCAACCTCGTTGAGCTGTCCGGGTTTGTCCGTGAGAGTGAGAGTGACAGTACTTCTTCTTCCGCTCATGACAAGACCTCTTGTGATGACACGGCTCAATATATTGATGTCGATGTTTCCGCCGCTGACAACAGCACAGACTTTCTTTCCTTTGAGATTGAATTTATTGAAGTATGCGGCTGCGACTGCTGTTGCACCGGCTCCCTCAGCCATGATTTTTTGCTTTTCGAGCAGCATGAGTATAGCAGCAGCAGTTTCGTCTTCCGTTACCGTGCAT
>CAYRZK010000186.1:0-2791 GCA_964428785.1 uncultured Oscillospiraceae bacterium
CATCAGGGCTGCATCCGATGCAGGAAGAATTGCCAAAGCGAATCTGAAGCTCGGAATATGCAAGGAATTCGGTCTTGATGCAGAGCTTATTGAGTTCTGCACATCATCGGGATTTAATTATATTTCGTGCGCACCGGAATATATTCCGGCTTCTAAGATTGCAGCTACACAGGCGTCGATAATTAAAAAATAATTTTAAAATACGAAAAGAAGAGCAGTGTATTATTATAAAAGCTGAATAAAAGATTATTACTCGAAATATTTAATAATCGGCGGGCTGTCGCAGTAGCGGCAGCCCGTCAATTATATAAGGCTTATCTTGGTCTCGGCCTGTTAGGTCTGCCCGGTCTTTGATTAGGACGCTGACCTGGGTCGGGGCGGCTGCATGTGTCATCCGAGGTACATTCATTGCAGCAGTCATCGGCGCAAGGATCGCAACATTCGCTAGATCCGATATTGCTGTTTCCACTATTGCTGCTGCATGATGAATCAGAAGAAGAGCCGCAGTTGGCAAGAGTATCACTCACCTTGACCTGATTTGGAAAAAGTGTAGGGAATGTTGTGCATACAGTGTTTTGCTGAGGCGAAATCTGAGTATATCCTGTTGACAGTACGCAGAGCTGAACGGGTACTATTATCTTTTTTTCACATGTTACGCAAAGAGCGATTATAAGGTTGCAGCTCACTTCACCATTAGGAGAAACGGTAAGATCTCTACCCATGTTATTTGTGGCGAGGCGTGTTTCGCATGCGATATTGCAGAATTCCGTAAAACGAGGCATGAATGCGGTATCTATTGACGACGGCATACACATTTCAAAGAAATTGGTAAGTACAAGAGGCTGCGCTGCTTCTGCAATATTTACCTCCGTACATACGGTGAATACGGTTTCGTTGTTGCATCTGTCGCAAAGCAGAAGATCTAAGTATACAAGAACATTTCCTGTGATGGCGATATTCTGCGTACCGAAAATCGGCGTTCCCATACATTTGTCATCACATTCGGAAGTTTCCGCATAAAGTATTCTTTCTGAAAAGCGTCCGTCCGGGCCTACGACACGGAGCTGTTCGCCCTGTGCGTTTTGGAGAAAAGTAGCTCCGGAAATGCTTGTATTGACATTAAGGTTTAAATTTCTTGTATCATCTACATTTTCCGGGTTAAAAAACCGCTTGCATCTTATGTCTATAACTCTTTTAACTCTGTGATCTCGAGGCAGTCTTGGTTCAAAAGCCTGATTCTGCACTGTTTTCATGCCTTGAAGATTAAAAAGAACGGCATCAAAAACCTTCTGAACATAAAGCGGCTCTGTTACAAGGTCTTCGAGTCTGCCGGAAAATTCGCAGAGTGTATTGGCATTGCAGCAATTCTGATATAGGTCTGTTGATACTCTGTTGCCGAAACAACTCATATTGCTTCCTCCTTTAATTTATAAATTCTATTTAGCAATATATGTTGTAATTTTCTTACTTGTTACAAATTTGTGGCAAAGTGTATTGAAAGGTAGAAAAGAGGCACATAATTGTGGTATTATATATCATATTGCTTACAAAATAGAACAGGGGGATATGTTACCATGAACAGAGCATCGGTAAAAAAAGGATTAGCAGCAGTGCTGGCATGCACACTTATTATTTCAAATCTTTGCGCTTTTACGACATACGGAGGGCTTGGAACAGCATATTATGAGTCCGAAACGGATATATTTGACGGCGCAGTGTACAGTGAGATAATTTCAGGGCATCCTTCAAATGGTTTACAGAATGCACATTATGTTACAGCAGATACCGAAAACGGCAAAATCATGCCGTTTGTGTTTAACGGAGAAGTAAGGGCGACTTATACGGTAGGTTCGATGGTAAAGTATGCTGAGGAACAGGGCTACAAAGTAATAGCTGCCATTAACGGAGATGTTTATGATACAAGCTCCGGAACACCAAAAGGGCTTGTGATTCACAGTGGGAATATAGTTACATCGGGGTATGCACCGGACAGAGTGATAGCATTTGATAATGACGGAAAAGCAGAGATGCTTCCTGCATCGCTTTCATATACATTTAAAGGGATTATAGAAAACACCTATGAAGTGCAGGTGCCTGTAGAACGGACTGATAATGAGACGAGTGGGCTTGATGCTTCGGAGGACGAATATGACGATGCACAGAAAAGCGATAACGATAAGATAAGCAGCGATGATGCGGAGTTTTCGGGGCAGCAGTATGAAACCAGAATCGAAACATCGGAGGAAGAATGGAATGGTACCATCGACTTCTTCAATGTGCCTCATGGCGGAGCAAACGGGCTTCATCTGTATAACAGGCATTATGCGTCGAGTACAAAGACAAGCGGCACATGTGCGGAAGTCGTGATTGAATGTAAGGATATTCAGTTAAAAGTAAACGGCAGTATTAAAGGAACAGTTAAATCGGTTAATCCGGAGACACACAATACAGCTGTTACAGATAATACCGTGGTATTATCAACGGTTAAGGGATCTGCAACATACGATAAGCTGACAAAGCTTAAGGTGGGCAGCGAAATAGAGATTTCTGTTAATGATAAGGACGATTGCGGACTGGAAAATGCATCTGAATGTATAGGAATATATTATTCTCTTGTTGAAAATGGAAAGAATGTTACTACAAAAGGGAGCACTAATCCGAGAACAGCAATCGGTATCAAGAAAGACGGCAGCGTGATACTTCTTGAGCTTGACGGGAGACAATCTGCGGTATCCAAAGGGCTTACGCTTTCGGATCTTGCGGATGCGATGATCGATATGGGATGTGAAAC
>CAYRZK010000187.1:0-2785 GCA_964428785.1 uncultured Oscillospiraceae bacterium
CAATGTACTGAGGATCGCTGTTTAAGAATACCTTAAATCCGTCTACAAATTCCTTAGCAACTGCATTTGTTTCGTCCTTTTCATCAAAGAATGTTGAGAATACTGCGCCTACTGCATCTTTTGAAATAATAGCAGCATTTTCCCAAGTATCTGTAGCAAGGATCTGTGCATCGATTCCGTTAGCTGTGATCTGTGGGAGAATAAGTGTTGCTGTTGCGATTGATGATGGGATGAATACAGCCTCTGCGCCTGACTTCTTAACTGTAGTAAGGATTGCATTGAAGTCCGATTCGTTTGTCTGATAAGTTTCGTCAGCTACGATTTCACCGCCGAGCTCTGTATAAGCCTGCTTGAAGAAGCCTGCGAGACCTGTTGAATAGTCATCGCCGTTCTGGCTGATAACAGCAGCCTTCATAAGACCTGCGTCAACAGCATAGTTAGCCATTACAGTACCCTGGAACGGATCGAGGAAGCAAGCTCTGAAATAGAAATCGTTTCCGAGAGTTACCTGAGGGTTTGTACATGAGCATCCGATTGCAGGTACGCCTGCTTCTGCGAATGTAGGGCCTGCTGCAATTGCTACACCCGAACCGTATGAACCGAGGACTGTTACAACTCCCTGGCTCACAAGTGACTGAGCAGCTGTTACAGCAGCTGTCTTATCCGACTGATTGTCAACTTCCACAAGCTCGATATCATATGTAGTTCCGTTGATTTCTACTGTAGGGTAAAGGCTGTTTGCATAACGGATTCCGAGAACCTCCTGGATACCGCCGCCGCCGTTTTCACCTGTTGTAGGTTCAAACACACCGATTTTAATAGTTGTTCCTTCAACAGTGATTCCGTCAACTGTATCGGTGTCTCCTCCTCCACCGCCGCAGCCTACTGCGAAGATTGAGAATACCATTACAAGCACAAGTAAAACTGATATCTTTTTCATAATACTTTTTCCTCCTATATTGATATCAAAATTTAACTTAATTATACTATCTTTGTTTAACAAAGTAAAGTGATAAATGCTCGCTTATCCGCTGCTTCACAGGATTTGTTTCCGTTCTTTCTCTATTCGTATTCATTGCATCATCAGGCAAGTTGCCCGTTATATTTTTCATGGCACATTATACTTTTGCTCTCAATTTTATTTTTCTATTGTTTGTTCTCAATTATTGGTGGTATATTATAAGTGTAAGGATAAGATATTTTTTTAAATCAGGAGGATATAATACTATGAAATGGATTTGTTCAGTTTGCGGTTATGTTCACGAAGGAGATACAGCTCCTGAAAAGTGCCCACAGTGCGGAGTTCCGGCAGAAAAGTTTAATGCATCAACAGGCGAAATTGCTTGGGCTGACCAGCATGTTGTAGGCGTAGCTCAGGGTGTTGACCCTACTATCGTTCAAGATTTAAGAGACCACTTCATGGGAGAATGTACAGAAGTAGGTATGTACCTTGCTATGGCAAGAGTTGCTCACAGAGAAGGATACCCAGAAATCGGTCTTTACTGGGAAAAGGCTGCTTGGGAAGAGGCAGAACACGCTTCAAAGTTCGCAGAGCTTCTCGGCGAAGTAGTTACAGATTCGACTAAGAAAAACCTTGAGCTCAGAATCGAAGCAGAAGCAGGCGCTTGCGAGTCAAAGAAGGATATCGCAACAAGAGCTAAGCAGCAGAACCTCGATGCTATTCACGATACAGTTCACGAAATGGCTAAGGACGAGGCAAGACACGGCGCTGCATTCAAGGGCTTACTCGACAGATATTTCGGAAAATAGTCACTACCGGCAAACAAATGCCTTACAAACAGCAGTAATGGCTGTATGAAATCATTAAAAACCAAAAGAGAGAAGCAGGACAATCTGTTTCTCTCTTTGTTATTTCTTATCAGTCAAGTCACATGGCACCATTCTCATGAGCCGCCACTAAATGCGCACTTGCCGCTTTGCCTATCATTCGCAGCTTATTCTTTATTCGTTCTCTGTTTCCGATATACTGTCCTCATTCTCGGATAATATTGCTTCCAATATATTAACAAATTTCTTAACTGCCGGAGTGGGGCTGTTTGAATAAATTATCCCTATCGAGCACTTTTTGTCGTAATTTATCGGCACTCTCCTCAGGAACGGATGTATATTTCTTATATTTCCGACTCCCAGCATTATATTGCCGCTTTCGACACACATATTATAGGCAACCGTATTATATGCCTCAACATCACGATAAGTAACATCTATTTCTCGCCTGTCAAGCTCATCGCAAAATTCATCTATATATCTCATTACTCCACGGCTTCTGATTATCGTCTCGTTTTCGAGTTCCTCAAGCTCTATGATATCCTTGCACGCAAGCCTATGATCCATCGGCATTACAGCATGCATACCAATCTTTGCGATTTCAATACCATCAGCCCTAAAATTGCTGAGCACAACATCGTCATACGAATCTACCAAAAAATCCACCTTCGTGCCCGGTATAGGTAAAGAAAAGCCTCTCTCATCCACTTGATCATTTCCAAAAGTAACCATTTCAAACTTGATATTAGGATATTGCTGTCTGACCTTTTCCCATAAACCATTTAACAATTCGATAGGCGTCATCGCCGAAATACCGACCTTAATTTTATTTATATCACGCTCCGCAGCATCCTTAACATCAGCTACAATATCATCGCACATAGTAAGAAGCGGCTGTTTCCTTTTATACAGCCGTTCCTCGGCAAGCGTTAGCTGCTGTCCTCTGAAAGTCCTATCAAAAAGTACCGCATCAAGCTCATTTTCAAGATTGTTTATC
>CAYRZK010000188.1:0-2773 GCA_964428785.1 uncultured Oscillospiraceae bacterium
GCTTGTTTTCGACATCAAATCTCACGCAAGCATCCGAATCCGTTGTTGCACGCATGATAGCCTTTTTAATCTTCGCATCATTATCGAGAAGCGAGATGCGGCTAAATTCGTTTTCGGCAGACTTACTCATCTTTGATGTAGGATCATCGAGGGACATAATCCTTGCGCCCTCCTTGAGAAATCTTCCCTCAGGCACTGTGAAAATCTTCTTGTTAAATCTGTTGTTTACTCTTATCGCAAGGTCACGAGCAAGCTCTATATGCTGCTTCTGGTCATTACCGACAGGTACAACATCCGTGTCGTAAACAAGGATATCGGCTGCCATAAGGACAGGATATGTAAAAATACCCGTAGGGATCGAGCTGTTTTCTCTGCCCTTACTCTTGTCCTTAAACTGCGTCATTCTCTGGAGCTCTCCCATATATGATGAGCATGTGAGCGTCCATGAAAGCTCCGCATGAGCCGGCGCCTCCGACTGTACGAATATGATTGACTTCTTTGGATCTACACCTACTGCAAGATAAAGTGCTGCAATATCAAGTATATGACTTCTTAAAGCTTTTGGATCCTGCGGGAGAGTGATCGCATGCATATCCACTACGCAGTAAATACATTCGTGATCCTCCTGAAGCTCGACAAACTGTGTAAGCGCTCCGAGATAATTTCCTATATGAAGATTGCCTGTAGGCTGTACGCCTGAAAATACTCTTTTCATTTCTGTTGTTTCCTTTCTTTTTATAACTTTATCGCTACTTTTGAAATTCTTTTATAAATTTCTGCTTTATTGCTTTTTCAGTTCTTGAAACAGTCATCTGAGATACACCCAGCTTCTGTGCAATTTCTGTCTGTGTTTTGTTTTCAAGGAAACGCCATCGAAATACCGCTTTTTCGTCTTCCGATAATTTGGCAATAGCCGCATTTATAAGCTCTGCCGTTTCAAATCTGCCGTAACCGGCTTCTTCCATCGCAGTATATTTTTCAAGGATAGTACCTTCTCCGTCTTCTCCTGCTTCGTCGAAGGTCTGATTTAATGAATATGTACCGTAAGCACGGCGGCTCTCCATAGCCTGAAGAATTTCCTCTTCGGAATATCCAAGATGCATTGATATCTCTGCTACTGTCGGCGTTCTGTCAAGCTTTTCATAAAGCTCTTCCTTCGCAGCAGGTATTTTCAATGCTATTTCTTTTTGCCTGCGTGGCACCTTAAGCGTCCACTCCTTGTCTCTGAAATATTTCTTGATTTCTCCGAGAATTGTAGGCGTAGCAAAGCTGGAGAATTCATATCCCTTATCGGGATCGAACCTCTCCACTGCCGAAACAAGAGCCATTGCTCCGACCTGATAAAGGTCGTCATATTCAACACCCTTGTTTAAATATTTACGAATAAGAATATCGATCATATACAAGTATTTTTCAACTATGGCATTTCTTAAATCTATGCTACCTGTCTCTTTGTAACGATCAAAAAATTCTTGATTTACCATATCTTATTTAACCTTTACCATTCTGATTTTTCTGTTACCGTTTTCATTGCTCGACATTTCTATTTCGTCCATGAGTGAATTCATTACAAAAACGGACAGATCCCCGTCCTCCGGACATCGTGCGCACTGTACGCATGTTTTTTCAATATCATGTGTGATACAGTTGTCGGCGATCTCTATTTCCATTTTATCGTCATACACTCTTACTTCAAGCCCATACTTTGAGCCCCAGCTTTCATGTCCGTGACAAGTAACAAGCTTGAATGCCTCGCCCACTGCTACTTCTATATCGTCAACCTTCTCCATGTCAAATCCCGATTTGTTTGCAACCGAGCCTATCGCAAGCCTTACCATCTGTACATATTCGGGTTTTCCTGGTATCGAGAATGTTAATATATCTGCCATTTTCACATTTCTCCTGTTTCTCTATATATTTTTACTGGAAATATACCCTATTTATTCAAGAGTAATCTCTATCTGTGCGTCTTCCTCAGCCTCTTTTTCGCCGGAATTGTTTGTTGAGCCGGATACATCGTTTTCGCTCTCGTCGTCAATATCCTCCTTGACAACCTTGGCTATGCTCACAATATTTGTATCGTCACCGACCTTCATAATCTTAACACCCTGCGTAGCACGGCCGAGTCTTGAAACATCGCTTGCCTTGATCCTTATAATAATTCCGTCGGAATTTATCATGAGCACTTCATCATCATCATCGACAACCATTGCTCCGATAAGCTCACCTGTCTTTTTAAACTTAGCCTTGTCATATGTGAGGAGACCCTTGCCGCCTCTTGCCTGCACCTTATATTCTTCGACAGCTGTACGCTTACCGTAGCCGTTCTTCGTAACAACAAGAAGCTCCTGTCCCGGCTGAACGAGCTCCATAGCCACTACCTGGTCGTCGTCCTCAAGCTTTATGGCTCTTACGCCGCCTGCGATTCTTCCCATCGGGCGTACATCCTCTTCATGGAAGCTGATACATTTACCGTTCTTGGTGATAATGATAACAGTGTCATCACCCGATGATTCCTTAACACCGACAAGCTCATCGCCGTCCTTTAAGCTGATTGCGATAAGACCTGTTTTCCTGTTTGTATTGAATTCGGAAAGTGCTGTCTTTTTAATGGTTCCCTGCTTTGTAACAGCAATGAAGTAGTTATCCTCTTTAAGCTCCTTGTTTGAGATAATCTCTGTGATTCTCTCTCGCTGCATGAGGTTTAAGAAATTTATTGCAGGTGTACCCTTTGCAGTCCTCTGTGCCTCCGGGATTTCATAAGCCTTTATCC
>CAYRZK010000189.1:0-2745 GCA_964428785.1 uncultured Oscillospiraceae bacterium
GGCTTACCCCAAGGTGTAACCGGGCTGACTCTACCGATACCGGCCTTACCTTCACCACCACCGTGTGGATGATCGTTAGGGTTCATTACAGAACCTCTAACTGTAGGTCTGATACCCATATGTCTTTTTCTACCAGCCTTACCGATCTGAATGTTAGCGTGGTCAAGATTTCCTACTTCGCCTACTGTAGCTCTGCATTCCATTCTAACCTTTCTAACTTCTCCGGAAGGGAGTCTTACCTGAGCATACTTTTCTTCTTTAGCCATGAGCTGAGCTCCGTTTCCTGCCGATCTTGCGAGCTGACCGCCCTTTCCAGGCTGGAGTTCAACATTGTGGATGATTGTACCTACAGGAATGTTTTCAAGCGGAAGAGCGTTTCCGATCTTGATATCCGCATTTGCACCGGATTCGATAACATCGCCTACCATGAGCTTGTTAGGAGCGATGATGTATCTCTTTTCTCCGTCCGCATATGTGATGAGTGCGATATTTGCACTTCTGTTAGGATCGTATTCAATCGCTGTAACTTTTCCTGGTATTCCATCCTTATTTCTCTTGAAGTCGATGATTCTGTACTTTGGTCTGTAACCGCCGCCTCTGTGTCTAACAGTGATCTTACCTCTTGAGTTTCTTCCTGAGTGCTTCTTGAGTGTTACTGTAAGCGCTTTCTCAGGAGCTGACTTTGTGATTTCTTCAAAAGTCGAAACCGTCATTCCTCTTAAACCAGGAGTAGTTGGATTATATTTTCTGATTCCCATTGTTACTACCTCCTATATTACAGTCCCTGGAAGAATTCGATTTCCTTACTCTTAGCAGTAAGAGTAACGATTGCTTTCTTTGAAGAAGCAGTCTTTCCTACGTTTCTTCCCATTCTCTTAACTTTACCGTTAACATTCATAATGTTTACTTTTGCTACTTCTACACCGAAGATTTCTTCGATAGCCAGCTTAACCTGTGTCTTGTTGGCATCCTTAGCAACCTTAAATGTGTACTTTTTCATAGCTGCGTCATCCATTGATTTTTCTGAGATGACAGGCTTTATAATTACATCGTAAGGAGTTTTCATTATGCGTACACCTCCTCAATTTTCTTTACCGCATCAGCAGTAAGGATTAAGCTTGTGTGGTTAATGATCTCGTAAACATTCATAGTTCCTACAAGAGCAGTTCTTACTCCAGGGATGTTTGCTGCCGACTTAACAACATTTTCATCCTTTTCTGCTGTGATGATAAGTGCTTTCTTTGCAGCCTTAACATTTTCGAGAACCTTTATCATTTCCTTTGTCTTAGGAGCCTCAAATGTGAGAGCGTCTAAAACGATGATTTCGTTTTCCTGAACCTTTGATGAGAGAGCCGATAACATAGCAAGTCTCTTAACTTTCTTGTTGATTGTATATCTGTAGTCTCTCGGCTTTGGTGCGAATACTACGCCTCCGCCTACCTGCGACGGATCTGTTGAGCTACCCTGTCTGTGACGACCTGTTCCCTTCTGTCTGAAAGGCTTCTTTCCGCCTCCTCTTACTTCGCCTCTGTTTAAGGCTGACTGTGTGCCCTGTCTCTGATTAGCTAGGTAGTTCTTAATTACTGTGTGTACAGCGTACTCATTCGGTGCGATTCCGAACACTGCGTCATTTAATTCGATAACGCCTGCTTCTGCACCGCTCATGTTAAGCATTGTAATTTTTGCCATTTGTACTTCCTCCTTTCCTAGCCTTTATTACTGACCTTTTACTGCATACTGGATGCGAACGAGACCGCCTTTAACGCCTGGTACAGCACCCTTAACGAGCATAAGGTTTCTATCTTCGATAACTTTTACAAGAACAACATTCTGTACTGTCACAGTCTCTCGTCCTGTTCTTCCGGGACCCTTGTTGCCCTTGAATACTCTTGACGGATAAGTTCCGGCAGCAAGTGCGCCTGCGAGTCTCTTGTGCTTTGAACCGTGAGTCATAGGACCTCTGTGGTGTCCGTGTCTCTTGATATTACCCTGAGTTCCCTTACCCTTTGAAGTGCCTGTGATGTCGAGCTTCTTTCCTACTTCGAAATCAGCTACTGTGATAACCTGTCCCACTTCGTAAGTTTCGCCGTCTTCTACTCTGAACTCTGCGAGGTGCTTCTTTGTAGGAACGCCTGCTTTTTCAAAGTGACCTGTGAGTGGCTTGTTAACTCTCTGCGGCTTCTGGTCTTCAAAGCCAACCTGTACTGCATTGTAACCGTCAGTCTCTACAGTTTTTACCTGAGTAACAACTTCAGGACCTGCTTCGAGTACAGTTACCGGAATTACTTCTCCGGCTTCCGAGAAAATCTGAGTCATTCCGATTTTCTTTCCTAAAATCATTTTCATATTTCTTTCTCCTTTTTCTTACAGCGGATCGCTGCATCGGCTTTTCACACTCGTCAAGCCGTGCCGATCATTCTAAGGGAGTTCCCTTACTGTGCTTTTGTGCTCCATGGCTTTGCGCCGGCACATTTGGATGTTGCAGCTTTTTATGCCTGCTGCTCGGCATTCGTTCAGTGCTTGTTCGTTATCCTGCTGTTAGAGCTTGATTTCGATATCAACACCTGAAGGTAAATCAAGCTTTGTCAAAGCGTCTGTAGTCTTCGGAGTAGCATTTGTGATGTCGATGAGTCTCTTGTGAGTTCTCTGTTCGAACTGCTCACGGCTGTCCTTGTACTTGTGAACGGCTCTGAGGATTGTTACCACTTCCTTTTCTGTCGGAAGCGGAATCGGTCCCGACACATC
>CAYRZK010000190.1:0-2731 GCA_964428785.1 uncultured Oscillospiraceae bacterium
TCTGGAAGCAGCGGTGCGAAAAGCATTGAGGTGGATCTCAGCGATATATTTGAATATGCCGAAAGAGAGCATACTGTTTCGGAACGCTCGGAGTGGGCGCTTGTCTCTGCTGCGCTTGAGCATAAGATTAACGGTGTTTCGAGCTCATCGATGGGCAGGATGTTTGATGCAGTAGCCGCACTTCTCGGTATTAAGGATTATAACGATTATGAGGGACAGTGTGCAATAATGCTTGAGGATGCTGCATATGCGGCGACTAAAAATTCGGGAGCGTCTGAAAAAAATGACCTTGCGCTTGCTTTTCATGAGCGTGTAGCGCAGATGATTGCGTCGGTATGCCGTGAAATACGGAGCGGAGAGCTTGACTATGGCGAACAGACAGCGCTTAAAGGGTGCAATGTCAATAAGGTAGCTCTTACGGGCGGAGTATTCCAAAATAAGATACTTATGGAGAGAACGCTGGAGCTGCTTCGCAGCGATGGCTTTGAGGTCTTTTACAATGTATCTGTAAGCCCGAACGACGGCGGTATTGCTCTTGGGCAGAACTATGTTGCACTGTGCAGGCTTCAAAACGGCAAAATATAAGAAACAGACAGTGAAGTAAAATGAACTGTGCCTGACTGGCGAGCACAAGCCGCCGGCGAACATGGCTTTACTTTGTTAAAGAGTGATTGAAATGTAAAATTGCACCAAAACTCAAAATAAATTCGGATAAATGTTCTTTTTTGAAATGTTTGACAATGTTTTTCTTTCATATATATTGCAAAAAACTGCCTTTATGATAAAATTAAGTGGTTATGAGTTTATTATATTAAAGCAGGAAAGGAATTTATTATGAACAAACAGGTAAGATACTATTTGTCACTTCTTGCATTGGGTATGGGAGGCTCGACTATTTGGCTTCTCCAGTACATAAGATATGTATTCTATGATCCAATGCTGGCAGCACTCGGCTGTACGAATGCACAGCTCGGTGCGCTCACAACAATATCATCGGTTTGCGGTTGGATTTTTACAGTTCCAAACGGTGTGCTTGCTGACAGATTTGACTCCAAGAAACTTATTGTTGTCGCACTTATTATTAATTCATGCTGTTCTTTCTTCTTTGCGGCAACTATGGGTACGCTCGGATACACAAGTGCAATTATTACATGGTGCGGTCTTTCATTTTCGACAGGTCTTGGTTACTGGCCGTCACTCATGAAGTTTATCAATACTCTTGCAGGAACCGAAAACGCAGGCAAGTCATTTTCAACTTACTATGCAATCTACGGTATTTTCGCAGCTTGCGTAAACGTAGTGGAAATTGCTGTTGGCAATATGGTAGGCTTCAAGGGCACTGTATTCGTAATCGGTGCTGTAACATTGCTTTGCGCTGTTCTTGATATTTTTGTACTTGAAAATGCAGAAAAGAGAGAAGCAAGAATCGCAGCCGAGAATGGAGGAGTTCCGGCAGAGAAACTTGCTGACGAGCCTAAGAAAGAAAAACAGAAGATGTCAGCTGCTGACATTATCACAATGATTAAGTGGCCGGGATTCTGGTACATCGGAATCATCTATCTCTTTACATATACTGTATATGCACAGATTTCATACTACAATCCATGGCTTACAAATGTAATGGGACTCGACAGCACAATGTCATCGACATTCTCGACAGTAAGAACATATCTCTTTATGCTTTGGTGTCCGCTCGGCGGAATCCTTGCGGATAAGGTGTTCAAGGCAACATGGAAAGCATTTATTCCACTTTTCGGAGTTGCATTCTTGCTTATAGCAGGAACTTTACTTTTCAAGCCTGGAATGAACCCAATGATTGCAGCAGTATATTCGCTGCTCCCTGCAATCGTAATCATGCCGCTCTATTCAATCACAAACTCATGCTTAAGAGAACTCCACATCAACCCGGCGCTCGTTGGTACAACAATCGCTGTATCCGGTCTTATGGGTACCCCGGTAGATGCTGCATGGCCGGTACTCTTCGGACACTGGATTGATAAGTTTGGCAATCAGGGCTTTACTTACATATTCATGTTCCTTGCGGCGGACTGCATTATCGGCATCATCTGCGCACTCGGAATCGGACATCACGATAAGAAGTGCCGTGAGGGTAAGAGAATGCAGCTCCTTAAGGGACAGGAACGCCCGGATGTTGTCAGCTGGTAAAGCGTTCACTGTTAATTTGCTTTATGAAAATAAAGGCTCTCGGTCTCTTATGAGATTGAGAGCCTTTTCGCTTGGCTTTATGTGAGGTCAAGCGTTTTTTTAATAAAAAAACAAAAGCTCAGTTCAATAACATGAAGCAAGGGCTAATAATAAGGTGCGGTAATATCTGCCTTCCGCCGGTGCTATTTTACGGCGGCAATACCAAAAACAACTTTCGCACATTTGAAAAAATGCAATGTATTAATAGTTTGCCTACTAAATATACATGTGATTGCTGCATTGCGGTTATGTTGTACATGCAGCAACTTAATTATGTATGCTTTGGCAATGCGTAAAAGACTGCGTTTCAGCGTTGTGCAAAGCAAAGCATTGTTTTAAGCTTAAATGTGAAAGCTCATAGGCAGAAAACAAAAAAGAAACTCCCGGAAAAGTGTAACAAACATGTGACTTGGAACCGTTGAAAATACAAGGTTTGACATTTTAAAAAAAATGAAAAATGCGCAAAACTTTTTTAAAAAAAGTCTTGCAATATCCGTATATATGTTGTATCATATAAAAGCGTGCT
>CAYRZK010000191.1:0-2677 GCA_964428785.1 uncultured Oscillospiraceae bacterium
TCCTTATTTAACAGGCCAAAACTCATCAGTAAGATCTGACTTTATTCCCGTTTCGTCCTTTTCAAAACAATCAGCTAAAATTTCCCAGCCCAAATCAAGAGCTTCTTCAAGGGACAGATTAACCGACAAGCTCATAAGTTTATTTTCAAAAAGCTCACCGTATTTAAGCAATTTTTCGTCCCAACGGCTCATGGCAAAGCCCATATTCTTCTTCTCGATGGTTTCCTTATATGAAGAATACATACGAATCATGGCGTCCATAAGCGCTCTGTGATCCTTACGTGTTTTGCCGTTTACATTTTGCTTAAGTCGAGAAAGCGATCCGAACGGTTCGATACGGCCGCCCTTGAGGTAATACTGCCCCTCTGTAATATATCCGGTATTGTCCGGAACAGGGTGTGTTACATCGTCTCCCGGCATAGTCGTAACAGCGAGAACAGTTACAGAGCCCGAATCCGCAAAGTCTACAGCCTTTTCGTATCTTGACGCAAGCTGAGAATAAAGATCTCCCGGATAGCCACGATTAGACGGCACTTGCTCCTGCGTAATCGCAATTTCTTTCATTGCATCGGCAAAGTTGGTCATATCCGTAAGCAGTACAAGAACATCCTTATCCTGTAAAGCAAACTGCTCGGCTACAGCCAAAGCCATATCCGGTATCATCATACATTCAACAGTAGGGTCGGACGCAGTATGAATAAACATAACAGTCTTGCTCAAAGCACCGCCCTTTGATAATTCATCTTTAAAATAGAGGAAGTCATCGTATTTAAGCCCCATACCGCCGAGTACGATAACATCCGCATCCGCCTGCATCGCAATACGGGCAAGAAGCTGATTGTAAGGTTCTCCCGCAATCGAGAAAATCGGCAGCTTCTGTGAAACAACCAATGTATTGAACATATCGATCATCGGGATATTTGTTCTCATCATTCTGTTGGCGAGAATACGCCTTGTCGGATTTACCGATGGTCCTCCGATCGGCTTCATGTTGTCCGTAAGCGCCGGCCCTTTATCTCTCGGTTCACCTGAACCGTTAAATATTCTTCCGAGCAAATCCTCGCTGAAGGATACTCTCATTTCACGCCCCAAGAAATGCACCTCATCGCCGGTGGAAACACCCTGCCCGCCTGCAAACACCTGTAGTGAAACAATATCACCCTCGATTTTATTTACCTGCGCAAGTGACTTCCCGAATCGTGTGTTTATCTGTGCAAGCTCATTGTAACGAACTCCGCTGGCTTTTACGGTAATCACATTTCCGGTGATAGATTCAATTCGATTAAATACTTTATTCATTCTTATTCACCGTCCTTTAATAAAGCTTCCGCCTCGCTGCCGAGCTTACCGCCGCCCTCTGCATAAAGCGCATCTATCTCGCTCTCAACCTTCTTAAAAGCGTCGCTTTCAAACTCTGTATAATTCCAGTCGATAAACTTCTGACGCATACGGTTGATAAAGCTTCTTGCCTCGTCCTTGCTGCCGATTTCATATTCGCTGCCCAAAGCACCGATAAGCTTATTTACAACATAGCGCTGGCGCTGCGTGCCGCAATTCGCATCTACAATGTCAAATGAATTCTGCTGCAAATAAACCGCATCGAGCATCTCCGCTTTCAAATAAACAATATAGTCCGAGATGCTTGTACCCTCTTCACCGACAACCTTCATCATCGAGCCTATTTCATCTCCGTGATGAATAATGCTCTTACAGAATTCGGATTTTTTGCTGTCTATAACACTTGCATATTTCGACCATGAAATAAGAGGGTCTATCGCCGGATATTTCCTCGCATCCGAGCGTTCTCTCGACAGTCCGTGGAAAGCACCGACAACCTTTAATGTCGCCTGTGTTACAGGTTCTTCAAAGTTTCCTCCTGCCGGAGAAACAGTGCCGCCTATCGTAACGGAGCCTGTGCTTCCGTCAGGCAGACGCACATAGCCCGCTCTTTCGTAAAAGGCTGCAATATATGATTCAAGATATGCCGGGAATGCCTCTTCGCCCGGAATTTCTTCGAGTCTGCCGGACATTTCTCTCAAAGCCTGCGCCCAACGAGAAGTAGAGTCTGCCAAGAGAAGAACATTAAGTCCCATCTGACGATAATATTCGGCAAGTGTTACCGATGTATAAACAGATGCTTCTCTTGATGCTACCGGCATAGATGAAGTATTGCATATAATAATGGTTCGTTCCATGAGTGAACGTCCTGTTTTCGGGTCTGTAAGCTCAGGGAATTCCGTTATTGTTTCAACGACTTCGCCAGCACGCTCACCGCAAGCGGCTATGATTACGATATCTACATCCGCATATTTGGATGTAGTATGCTGAAGCACTGTCTTTCCGGCTCCGAAAGGCCCCGGAGTACAGTATGTTCCGCCCTTTGCTACAGGGAAGAATGAGTCTATAAGGCGCACCTTTGTTTCCATCGTTTCTATAGGCGCAAGCCTCTCACTGTAACATTTTACGGCACGCTTAACCGGCCATTTAAACGACATGGAGATTGGAATATCTCTGCCTCTCTCATCGGTTATGACCGCAATTGTTTCTTTTATATTATATTCCGCTTTTTCTGCAATGGACTTTAAAGTATAATTTCCAAGCAGGTAAAACGGAACAAAGATCTTATGTGTAAACGGTCCCTCCGGAACAGTTCCGATATATTCGCCGGCACGCAAAG
>CAYRZK010000192.1:0-2654 GCA_964428785.1 uncultured Oscillospiraceae bacterium
CCATATATTCATCCGGAACGAGGATTTCAAGCTTCATTACAGGTTCGAGCAAGCAAGGCTTAGCTTCAACGATACCCTTCTTAAATGCAAGCGATGCAGCAATCTTAAATGCCATTTCGTTTGAGTCTACATCATGGTAAGAACCATCATAGAGAACGGCTTTAACATTTACTACCTTGCAACCTGCAAGAGGACCCTTATTCATACATTCAATAAGTCCCTTTTCTACTGCCGGTACATAGTTCTTAGGGATTGAACCTCCGAAGAGCTCTTCCGAGAATTCAAACTCTGTCTGTGCAGGTGAGAATCTGATATGAACATCACCATACTGACCTGAACCGCCCGACTGCTTCTTATGCTTACCCTGTACATCGGATGAGCCCTTAATAGTTTCTCTGTAAGCTATCTTCTGAGGTACAGTCACTACTTCTACGCCAAACTTATCCTTGAGCTTTGCAGTGATGATTCCGAGCTGGATTTCACCCTGTCCGCCAAGAAGTGTCTGTCTTGTTTCAACATTTCTTTCAAGCTTGAATGAAGGATCTTCTTCCATGAGCTTGTTGAGACCTGTTCCGACCTTTTCATCATCACCCTTATTCTTAGGCTCTACAGCAAGGAAGAGTGACGGTGCCGGGAAGTCTACCTTAGGGAGTTCGATTGCAGCAGACTTTTCCGAAAGAGTATCGCCTGTCTGAGCATACTGGAGCTTGGCAATGGCAACGATATCTCCGGCTACAGCTGACGGACATTCGCCCTGAGTCTTTCCTCTCATAAAGAAGATCGATGCGATCTTTTCCGACTTCTCTGCTCTTGAATTGTAAAGCTCTATGCCGTTTGACAGCTTGCCCGAAATCACCTTTACAAGGTTGATCTTACCGAGGAAAGGATCCGCAATAGTCTTGAATACAAATCCTACAGGCTTGCCGTTTGCATCACATGCAATCTCGCTGCCGTCAGCTGCTTCATAAGGAGCATGAGCGCCTGCCTTAGGAACATACTTAACAGCAGCATCGAGAACATCCGTGATTCCTTCGTTCTTAACAGCACAGCATGTAAGTACCGGAACGATATCTCCGTTTGCGATACCTGTCATGAGTCCCTTTGAAAATTCTTCATCTGTGAATTCCTCACCGCCGAAGAATTTTTCCATAAGCTCTTCGTCTGTTTCTGCGATTGCTTCAGTAAGTGCATCCTTATCATCAAGAGTTACTACGGAAGTACCGAACTTATCCTTAAGTGCTTCGATAGTTGCATCCACATCAACATTTTCTTTGTCTGTCTTTGTGATTACAAACATCTTAGGCATGTTGTATTTCTTGCATGAATTCCATGCCTTTTCAGTACCTACCTGAATACCCGATGATGCATCAACAAGAATCATAGCCGCATCTACAGCTCTCATAGCCGAGTCAACCTCACCTACGAAATCGAAAAATCCCGGTGTATCAACGAAATTGATTTTTGTTTTATTATATTCTACCGGAACGATTGAAAGTGAAATCGAATAACCTTTTTCAATTTCCATCTTGTCATAGTCGGAAACCGTATTTCCGTCCTCAACCCTTCCGAGCCTGTTTATAACACCTGTAGCAAGAAGTGCAGCTTCGAGGAATGTAGTTTTTCCGCATCCGCCATGTCCCAGAAGTGCAACATTTCTTATAGTGTCGCCAGTATAGCCTTTCATAATATGTAGACCTCCCAAAATATTATTTCGATTCGCGGCACACAAGCGGTGCACACATATTGTCAATATTATATCACTATTCTGAAAATATGTAAATAACAAAACAGTCTTCAAACGGCAGCAAACGGATATTTTTCTCAATGAGCATCTGCGCAAACACTATTCTTGGCAAACCTCACATACATATGGTAGAATATCTTCATAAACTACAGGATGGAGTTTTATGAAAAACGACTTAACGACCGGCAATATCACAACCAAATTACTCATGTTCGCATTTCCGCTCATATTCAGCAATCTGTTCCAGCAGCTTTACAACATAGCGGACACTTTTATCGTAGGAAAATACATAGGAAACAATGCTCTTGCCGCAGTAGGCTCGTCATATACGCTTATGACTTTTCTTACTTCCATTATCCTCGGTCTTGCTATGGGCAGCGGCGCATATTTTTCCATCCAATTCGGCAAGCACGACGAAAATTCTTTAAAGAACGGTATATTTCAATCGTTCATAGTCATCGCAGCCATCACGCTTATCATAAATATCATCGTCTATATTTTTCTTGATAAAATTATCACATTCCTGAACATCCCGGCAGAAATCGCAGACGATGCCAAAACATATCTTCTCATTATATTTTCTGGTATTTTTGCTACATTTATATATAACTATTTTGCCAATCTGCTTCGTGCTGTCGGATATTCGGCTATACCGCTCGTATTTTTATCGTTCTCTGTATTTCTCAATATCGTCCTCGATATACTTTTTGTGCCTGTGCTTGGATTTGGTATCGCCGGTGCTGCCGTCGCCACCGTCATCTCCCAGTACCTATCGAGCTTAAGCCTTGCTGCTTATACATTCAAGCATTTTCAGCATATAAGACCGCAAAAATACCATATGAAGCGTGATAATGCCGTCTTAAAGAATATTCTTGCGCTCTCGCTTATGACATGTATCCAGCAGTCCATC
>CAYRZK010000193.1:0-2636 GCA_964428785.1 uncultured Oscillospiraceae bacterium
GTGTGATAGTGCGCTTTACATGCTCCTTCATGAGTTCCACCGATTTATAGCCCGCAGTAATATCTACTCCCGAAGCCTTATAACTTTCGCTAAAGCTCTTCATTACTTTTTCTCCTTTTCACTGATTTTATGTTCATAACGATTTTTTTCGATTACTATAGGCTCCTGTGTAGGATACTTGCCGCTGAAGCAGGCATCGCAGTAGCCACATTCATTCTCCGCACCGATAATCATCGAAAGATGCGAGAGGTCAAGGAAATCAACGCTGTCTGCGCCGATAATTTTTGTAATTTCCTCCGTTGTATGATTGCAAGCTATAAGTACCTCTCTCGAATCAATATCCGTTCCGTAATAACACGGATTGAGGAACTTAGGTGCTGACGAACGCACATGTACCTCTGTTGCGCCCGCATCACGAAGCAGCTTAACGATTCTCGCCATAGTCGTGCCTCTTACGATGGAATCATCAACGAGAACCACTCGTTTTCCCTTAACAGTAGACGATATAGGATTTAACTTAATCCTTACCTTATCTTCTCTGTGTGACTGTCCCGGTGCGATAAATGTTCTTCCTATATATTTATTCTTTATAAATCCGAGCCCATATGGTATGCCCGACTGCTTTGCATAGCCTATCGCAGCATCAATACCCGAATCCGGTACTCCGATTACAACATCCGCCTGTACATTGTTTTGCATTGCCAGACATGCACCTGCTTTGAGTCTTGCATCATGCACTGAAATACCCTCTATGACGGAGTCAGGTCTTGCAAAATATATATATTCAAAAATACACAATTTCTTAGGCGCCTTATTGCAATGTTCTGTAATGGAGCGTATTCCATCCTTTTCAAATACAACGATTTCACCGGGTTCAATATCTCTTATATATGCTGCACCTACCGAGTCGAGTCCGCATGTTTCGGAAGCAACAACATAACAGCCGTCTTCCGTAATGCCGTAGCAGAGAGGTCTAAAACCATTTTCATCTCTTGCTGCAATAAGCTTTGTAGGTGACATGATTATAAGCGAATATGCGCCCTTGAGCTTGTACATAGACTCACAAAGTGCTTCCTCCACAGAGCTTGTATTGATTCTTTCCTTTGTGATTGTATATGCTATTACCTCGGCATCGCTTGTTGTATGGAATATCGAGCCCTGAAGCTCAAGCTCTCTTCTGAGCTCATAAGCATTTACAAGGCTGCCATTATGGCATACTGCCATATTTCCTTTGATGTGATTTACCACCATAGGCTGGGCATTAAGCCTGTAATTGGCATCCTTTGTTCCGTATAAAGTATGACCCACCGCCATATTTCCGTCGCCGAGCTTACTTAGAACATCTGTGGTAAATACATCGTTTACAAGCCCCTCGTTCTTATACCAATTAATAACGCCATCATCGTTTACTGCAATACCGCATGTCTGCTGTCCACGATGCTGCAATGCGAACAGACCGTAATATACCGACTGTGCAAGTTCCTGTTTTCCCTGTGCGAATATCCCAAAAAGTCCGCACTCTTCATGTATTTCTCTGTCCATTTTATATTTCCTGCCCCCTCACCTATTTCGTTTGAAATTCGGCATCAATCGCCATAATTTCCTCTTCCATCTTTGCTTTATAAGCTTTCATTTTTTCTCTGAGCTCAGGATATTTTAAGCTCATCATCTGAACTGCGAGAAGCGCAGCGTTCTCCGCTCCGTCTATTGCAACCGTTGCAACAGGCACACCTTTCGGCATCTGCACTGTTGACAGAAGTGAATCAAGCCCGTCAAGCGTGCTTGACTTTATCGGAATTCCGATTATCGGTAGGGCGGTCTTGGATGCCAGCACACCTGCAAGGTGTGCTGCTTTTCCTGCTGCCGCTATGATGACCTCAAATCCTCTTTCTTCCGCTGTTTCGGCGAATTCATGCGCCGCAAGCGGCGTACGGTGCGCCGAAATAACTCTTGTTTCGTATTCTACTCCGAATTCAGTAAGCACCTTTTCTGTTTTTTCAAGAACAGAATAATCCGATTTGCTTCCCATTATAATTGCTGCTTTCATGTCGGATATCTCCTTTCTTTATTTGAAGTAATTAACACCCGATGAGAATATCTTCTGATCCTTATTTCCCGGAACATTCTTCACTCCGTTATATGTCCATCTCTCCGAATGTCCCATCTTTCCGAGCACTCTGCCGTCCGGTGATGTAATACCCTCTATCGCAAGCACAGAGCCGTTAGGATTGTGCATAATATCCATCGACGGATTTCCATCAAAATCAACATACTGAGTAATAATCTGTCCGTTCTGAACGAGCATATCCTGTACTTCCTGATTGGCTATAAATCTTCCCTCTCCGTGTGATATTGCTACCGTATGAACATCCCCGACCTTTACACCTGCAAGCCACGGTGACTTCACCGATGCTATTCTTGTGCGCACGATAGTTGACATGTGTCTTCCTATCTTGTTGTATGTAAGTGTCGGGCTGTTGTCATCCATATCGACGATCTTTCCGTAAGGAACAAGTCCGAGCTTTACAAGTGCCTGGAAGCCGTTACAGATGCCGAGCATAAGTCCGTCTCTGTTTTCAAGAAGATCCGTTACCGCTTCTTTGATTCTCGGATTTCTGAATACTGCTGTTATAAAC
>CAYRZK010000194.1:0-2630 GCA_964428785.1 uncultured Oscillospiraceae bacterium
AATGAAATTACTTTTTTCATTTCGATATTCCTCCTAAAATATTATTTTTCGGAAGAGTTGGTCAAAATTTTACATTTTGTGTAATTTATTGCTATTTATTTACAATTTTGAGCGCTATTTTCGCTTACTGAAAAAGTATTTTTGTCGTGCTTTTATGGCAAAATCCGCTTATACATCGAAATTGCATATTTATAATCATTACTTTTTTATTACATATTAGTTACAAAATAATTTCATATATGTTTGTTTGACAGTGGAGCTTGTTCATAAGCACATCAATATATTTATTAAATCCGTGCACCAAAATGTAATTTACGCATTTTTTTATCTGCTTGGCAAATACTATGCTCATGAAGATTTTAAAAGTTTTTACTCATCGCATCATACTTTATGCTGCGGTTTTTTCACTCGGTGGTATCGGGTATGGGCTGATCGAGATTATTTTTCGTGGATATACACATTGGTCTATGATTTTGACCGGCGGCGCATGTTTTATGACGCTTTGCCTTATCAACACTCGCATTACAAATACAGGGCTTATCGCTCAAGCGTTCATCGGTGCAGTTGTAATTACAACATACGAGCTCCTTGTCGGATGTATCGTAAACCTTTGGCTTAAGCTTGATGTTTGGGATTACTCCGACAGAGCGTTCTCATTTTATGGGCAGATTTGTCCGCTGTTCTCTTTCATATGGTTCTTGCTTGCGCTGTGTCTTGCGATTGTTTCACGCTTACTGTATAATATGAAGCATAACTAAGCTTTGCAAAGTGCCTATTGGCGTTTGCTGACTGTCTCATTTATATAAATTAAGGAGCATTTTATGAATAATCATGACTATAAAAAACTGCAAAACGGCAGTGATATCAGAGGCATAGCTCTGCCCGGAGTTCCCGGTGAGGATGTCAACCTTACAGTCGAAGCCGCCGAAAAGCTTACAATAGGCTTTATCGAATGGCTTGCGCATAAAACAGGTAAACCTGCTGCTTCTCTGACTGTTTCAATCGGTCACGATCCCCGTCTCTCCGGTGAAACTCTCAAAAATGCCGCCGTCGGCGCAGCCCTTGCTGCCGGATGCCGTACACTCGACTGCGGGCTTGCCTCAACACCGGCGATGTTCATGTCTACTATTTTTGAAGAATTCAAATGTGATGGGATTATGATTACAGCAAGCCACCTTCCTTTCAACAGGAATGGTTTCAAATACTTTGATAAAAACGGTGGGCTTAACAAAAGTGATATTGCCGCAATTATCGCTATTGCTGAAAAATCAAACGATGCTGTTTCGCAATGCTGCACAGCCGCAAGCGCAGAGACATGCTCTCTTATGGATACATATGCTGCACATTTGCGTGAAACAATAAAATGCGGAGTCAATGCCGCCGAATATGATAAGCCATTGAGCGGACTTAAAATAGTCGTTGATGCAGGAAACGGCGCAGGTGGTTTTTATGCAGCACATGTACTCTCACCGCTTGGGGCGGATGTTTCCGGCAGTCAATTTCTCGAACCGGACGGCAGCTTCCCTAACCACGCTCCAAATCCGGAAGATAAGGCTGCTATGGCTTCCATAAGCCTCCGTGTACAGGAGACGGGCGCCGATTTTGGTCTTATATTCGATACAGATGTTGACCGTTCGGCTGCTGTTGACGAAAACGGCGCCGAAATCGCACGCAACGGTATCGTTGCACTCGCCGCAGCTCTTGTGGCTGAAGAACATCCCGGTACAACGATTGTCACCGACAGTATCACAAGCGATCAGCTCGCTTGCTTCCTTGAAGATACATTAGGTCTTAAACATCTTCGCTTCAAGCGTGGATATAAAAATGTTATCAACAAAGCTATTGAGCTTAACGAAGCAGGTACTGATTGTCAGCTTGCTATAGAAACATCAGGACATGCTGCTCTCAAAGAAAACTATTTTCTCGATGACGGTGCATACCTTGCTACGAAAATCGTAATCAAAGCAGCGCTTCTTGCCAAAGACGGGCAATCGCTTTCGAGTGTCATTGCGGCGCTGGACGAACCGGAAGAAGCGCAGGAAGTGCGCTTCCCAATACATGCGGACGATTTCGCCGAGTACGGCGGAGCCGTACTCGCCGCACTTGAAGCTGCGGCTTCAAGTGCTGATGCCGACGGCATCGAAATCGTCCGCCCGAACTACGAAGGCGTACGCCTTCGCTTCGATAAAGAGCACGGAGACGGCTGGTGCCTCCTCCGCATGTCGCTGCATGATCCGATCATGCCTCTCAATATTGAGTCCAATATGCAGGGAGGCTGTGCCGTGATTTCCGGCAGGCTCCGCAGCATCCTTGCTCCGTTTGATAAGCTCGATATTTCCAAGCTGTAATGTGCATCGCTGCACATCTTATCAATAGTTCTGCATATGTTTATTGTTCGCCACACAATCTGTGTATTGTGTGGCTTTTCTTGTTGTTTTATACTCAAACCATAGCAGCTGCTTATCAGATACAAGCCATTGCAAGTCTCACGATTTTCATTTTATGCTTTCGTTTCTCTGCCGCCGTCAGGCAATGCCCGGCAGTCTTAAATGTATAAAATAAATCAGGTCTTGCAAAAATGAAAGAAAGGACACTAATGCTATGAAATATGATTTTGAAACGATTATAGA
>CAYRZK010000195.1:0-2579 GCA_964428785.1 uncultured Oscillospiraceae bacterium
ATCAAATACGGTCTCAGCCTTTTGTAAGCCGAGACCGCATCTCAATCATTCAAGCTGTTTTCTATGCCGGACAGCTGTTTCATAAGAAGCTGCAGCAATCAGCATTTTATCTGCCTTTTCTGCCCGCATTTTGTCCATTTACCGCATTTTGACGGTTTAACAGAAATATCCGTTGTTAAATCATAAAGTTGCTGAAATCAACGATTTTGTCACCTGCCGGAATCTTCAGGTCAGGCATCTTATTTGTCGCTGTCATGTTTGAATCAATGCCTATAGTTAAGTTAACCACTTCAGGGATGTCGATGACAAAGTCAATATCCGCAGTATATGCATTGCCCGATATTTTTACAGTCATCTTGGAATTGTCCTCATGAATAAGTCCCTCAAGATCCATCATACCGCTTATATTATAATTTGAGACCTTTCCTGCCGATGTTGTCTTGATTTTAATCACCGCATCGAAGTTTATTCCTGCACTGTACAGCTCGTAAATATATTCATCAGCTGTTTTGTTTCCGAGCTTATCGAGCTTCTTTGCAAGCTGCTTAGGATTGATTGTCAGCGTATATGTGTTTCCCGACTTTACAAATTCGTCATCGCCGATAAGCTCTTCTATAACAGCCACTGCCGCGCATACCTTTTCATATGTATGAATATTCATATAATCCTCATCCATAGCAGCGAACAATTTGAGATAGTCTTCAAATGTTTTTAGCTCTGTCGCACTCTTCATCATGCTCTCAAAATCCATTCCCATCTCTTCATATGTCTCATATACGAGCGTAAGTGGGATCGCATACCATGTTGTCTGACCGTTTGCAGGCTTTTCATCCTCACCACTGAATAAATAGTCAAGAAGCCCCATACTGATATAGATATTCTCATCATCCAGCTTGATTGCAATGTCGAGATCCTCAAGCAGCTTCTCTACATAAGCCTGCTCATAAACATCTATTCCGAATATATCATATATTGCCTTTATATCCGCATCTATGCCTATGGTCATATCCGCATTCATGCCTTTCTGGATCGCATCTATGTCCATATCGAGCTTGATATTTGCCGCCTTTGCGTTTTCATCGCCGGTCATGCTCTGCATCAATTCTTTTGCAAGCTTAGCTACGATATTCACATTTCCCTCGGTCTTGTAATTTTTCTCCCAGTCTACATCACGATTGTCAAAAAGCATACCGAAGATTGTAAACTTAGCTGCGATTTCAGGAATCATCCTGTCATAGTCTATTATAATCACTGTCTTTTCAGCACTGTCCCAGCCTGTTGACAAGCCAAATGCCTCTGCCACAAATCTCGTTGATACATATGTACGCTGAGTATATGCATCAATAAACGGTATTACATCCATTGTAATTTTCGACTCATTGCCGTTTTCAACGATTTTCAGCTCTGAATTTCCCGCATGAAAATAAATTGTCTTATCTCCGAGAGCTGCGCTGATTTCTTTAGTTGCACTATCATAGTTTACATCTGCACCCATAGCTTCAAGAATTGCTCTGAACGGTACCATTACTCTGCCGCTAATGTTGCAAGGCTTTGCATCGTTAAAAGCAACATATTCGCCGTTGAGCATTACGGCAGGCTTATCTGCCGGAGTCTGCGGCATTTCATAAGCATCCAGCTCCTCAAGCGTCATAAGCATTGACTTTTCAATATCAGCCGATGTATCTGCTGCCGTATCGTCCGCAAACGCCAATGCTGCGCCGGAAACAACCATAACAAGTGCAAGAACCAAAGCCAGTGTCTTGTTTAAAAACTTTCCCATATCTACCTCCTACTATACATACTGATGCGCTTGAATTTCACTCTTATTTCTGATATCGCCGAATATCGGCATATTGCGCACCATACTTTAATAGCATTATACATGCTGTTTTTAATCTGCGCAATAACTTTGTCATACCTTTAAGGGCTATTAAGTCAAATTAACATAATAATATGAAATTTCCGAATTTCGACATGCATCGTTAAATTTTCAAAAACAAGTTACATTTATCATACCGATGGTGTATAATATGTTGTTAAAAATTACTTATTTAAATATTAAGGCATACCTCTGCGGTTAAAGCAACAGGCATTCTTATTATTCCGGAAATATCACAATCGGTATTTCCTGCATAAAAAATCTTGGAAAGGAAAATGTTATGAACTCACATATGAGTTCAATATACAAGGTATTAAATTGAACAATCGTAACATTAATATGCTATCCGGACCTCTCCTCAAAAATATCATTTCTTATACTGTCCCAATCATTCTTACAAGCATACTCCAGCTTCTTTTCAATGCTGCCGATCTTGTGGTTGTGGGGCAATTCTGCGGCAGCGTAAGCGTAGCCGCCGTAGGAGCTACCGGTGCCGTAACAAATCTTCTTCTTAACTTTTTTATAGGGCTTTCCATCGGTGCCTCGGTTTCTGTCGCTTACGGCATGGGCTGCGGCAGTGACGAAATCGTACATAATACCATCCACACAGCTATCCCTACCGCAATCGTCGGTGGTGCTGTGCTTGCGGCTGCCGGATTTTTCTTTTCAGAGCCGCTTTTAAGGCTTATGAGTACTCCTG
>CAYRZK010000196.1:0-2574 GCA_964428785.1 uncultured Oscillospiraceae bacterium
GCTCTTGCTTCGTTTGTAGCATCATTAGGAACTGCTATCTGAGCGCCTTCCTTAAGCTCTTCGATTGAAGCTGTCTTTCCTGCATAGATTCCGTACGGCTCATAGTGAATCATAGCTGCCGATACAAGGTCTGTTCCGTTTTCAGCATTATACTGTTCAAGGTATGGGAGATGCTGGAAATAGTTAGCAACACATTCGCCGCTGCTTACTGCTTCATTAGGAAGTACATAATCCTGGAATTCAACAACTTCGAGAGTATATCCCTCTTCTGCAAGGATATCTGCCGCTGCCTTAAGGATCTCTGCATGAGGAACAGGTGATGCTCCTACCTTAATAACTGTTGTTTCTGTGTCGTCTCCACCGCCGCACGCTACGAGTCCGAGCACAAGTACGAGTGCTAATACTACTGATAAAACTTTTTTCATAATTTCTTCCCTCCTCCGGGTTTTTCTCCCGGTATTTCATTATTTTTTAATAATAACTTTGTATATGCTCGCATCTAAATGCGCTGCATCCGTCTTGTTTATGTAACATTCGGATTATCTTATCCTGTTGTCGGTCGCCTTTGCCAGTTTCAGCCCGATTTCCTGAAGTATCTGAACGATGATAACGATAATCGCTACAACAATCCACATAGTCTTAGTATCGAATTTATAAAATCCATACCTTAATGCAATATCACCGAGACCGCCGCCGCCCACAAAGCCTGCCATTGCAGAATATCCGAGGATTGTGACCGTCGCAAGCGCTGCATTTGTGATAATTGAAGGTCTTGCTTCCGGTAACATCACCTTCATTACAATCTGCCTTGTATTCGCACCCATCGACTGTGCTGCTTCTATCACACCTGCATCTACTTCAACGAGTGACGACTCCACAACTCTCGCAACAAAAGGTGTTGCCGATATTACAAGCGGAACTATCGCCGCCGTCGAGCCTATGATAGTGCCGACTATCGCTCTTGTGAATGGTATAATAGCCACAATAAGAATAAGGAATGGTATCGATCTGAATATGTTCACTATAACGCCGATTATAAGGTTAAATGTAGGCATCTGTTTTATACCGCCTTTACCCGTCAGTACTAGCAGTACGCCGAGAGGAAGTCCGAAAAGATATGCGAGTAATGTGGAAACTCCCGTCATATAAAAGGTTTCGCCGATGCCTTTGATTATAAGCTGTGTCATTACTCTCTCACCTCCTCAATCTTCACATGCTTGTTCTTTAAGTATTTTATCATTTCATGCGTTTTATCCTCGTCTGCCGGAAGCCGTACTATCATCTGTCCGATAGCCTGCCCACCGACATCCTGCATATTTGCATATATGATATTAACAGGTTCTCCGCATTCGAGAATCATGTTTGCTATTATAGGCTCATATGCATATGGACCGTCAAATACGATACGCAGCAGGCTGCTTCCTGAGAAGTTTTCCTCCATCTGACCGTCCGGATAAACGAGTCTTTTGGTTGCCTCCGTCTTAGGCTTGGCAAAGATTTCGGATGTCTTGCCGAGCTCTGCGATCGTGCCTCCGTCTATTACCGCCACTCTGTCGCATATTTTCTGCACAACACTCATCTCATGTGTGATAACAATGATGGTTAATCCCAATTTTTTATTTATATCCTTAAGAAGCTCAAGTATCGCTCTCGTTGTCTTAGGGTCGAGTGCCGATGTCGCTTCGTCGCAGAGCAGCACTTTAGGATCTGTCGCAAGCGCTCTTGCAATCGCCACTCTTTGCTTCTGCCCGCCGGAAAGCTGTGCCGGATATGCTCCTGCTCTTTCGGCAAGTCCCACAAGCTCAAGAAGCTCTTTTGCCTTTGCCTCCGCCTCGCTTCTCGGCACGCCTTGCAGCTCCAGCGGAAAACATACATTTCTAATCGCCGTTCTCTGCATAAGCAGATTGAACTGCTGGAATATCATTGAAATCTTTCTTCTTTCGGAATTCAGCTCGCCTTTTTTTAATACGGTAAGCTCCTTGCCGTCAAAGATTACGTTCCCAGATGTAGGCTGTTCAAGCAGATTGATACATCTTACAAGCGTACTCTTGCCTGCGCCGCTCATGCCGATAATACCGAATATTTCGCCCTCTTCTATATCAATGTTAATATCTGACAGTGCCTGTACTTCACCATTTCTTGTCGAAAATGTTTTTGTAAGACCCTCCAGCTTTAAAATCGCCATTTGATAAATTCCTCCTTTGCACACTCCGCTCATTCTTGAAGCTGCATGTATTTTATGTCATGTACTGCGATTTCTGCACACGATAACTCTACTAGTATATCATAAAAAAAGCAGATAGCCAAAACTATCTGCTAAAAAAACAATCTTTTTCTCGATTACTGCGTGTTCGGGCTTTGTGGCAATTAAAAAAAGCCATTTCCGACTCAACGCAAGCAGCGTTTGAGCTTAGTTACGACCTGTTAACTTGTCGGCGAAAGTACACATGCACATGCCCATACACATTTCCATATTCATCATGTAAGCCATAGTCTTATATGTCATGTTACTTTCTCCTTTCCTCAAGTCTAAGGTGTCTAAGCGTCTATCGCTTGTCGATATTCACATTATAT
>CAYRZK010000197.1:0-2566 GCA_964428785.1 uncultured Oscillospiraceae bacterium
CCACCATTCAATGCGGCATAGCTCAGCATTAAATTAACTCTATACCTGTATAATAATACTGCAATATTTCATCAAATGCAAACCCTTGTTTCGCCATTTCTATTGCACTGTCCTGCGGCATTCCGACACCATGCCCGTATCCCTTGCCGACCAGTGTCACAGGGCTTGATGATACCGACTCACACACATCTGCATGACTGTTTTTATCTGTACTTTTATCAAAATAACTCGACGCTGCAATACTCTGTTTTCCGTTTGTTATTCTTGCCGACTCTATTTCAACATTTGAGCTTTTTTCGCCGGCAGCTATAACTGTAACATTTTTACTAACAAGCTCTATCACCACACCGTTCTTACCCACTGTCACGAGCTTGCCCATATCGACTGATACATGCGTACTCGCACCTGTGCTCTCACTCTTATCGTTTGACGATGATACCGTAGAATTCTCAAACGAAAACATTGTTGATTTGACGGTCGAGCTTCCGAAAAATGTTCGTATCTTTTCTTTTGTCAATTCCACCGTTCCTTTATTTCCTGTAAATCGCAAAGTATCTACAGCTCCGGAAACATTTCTTGATACTATTTCAATACTTATAATGCTGCCGATATCGTTTCCTGCCGCCGACAGCTTGTCTTCCAATTCTTCAAATGTATAAGACACGCTCCATGAATATTCGGGACTGTACGGATCTTCAACTGCTTTAAGATATCCAAGACTGCTCCCCCATACATCCTTTATGTTTTGTGTATATCCGCCACTATTTTTAAAATAATATGCCGAAACAGGCTCTCCATTGTAATACATACATATTCCGGCTGTTTCATCTACCGCACGGTTTGTCTCAGCATATTCATCCGAATATCCCTTATATACCTGGCAATGTGTACCTGTACAAATATCAAATCCATATTCATCATGCCGACCGATGTTCAGCTTTGCAAAGCTTCTCGCAGCTACAGCTTGCGCTTTTAGAGCCTCAATAGGATAATCATGATGCATCTCCGAATTTAAAACACCATACACATAATGCTCCGTATTGATAACATTTATGAGATTTATTGTTCCGTAACTATTTTTGCTTACCTCAAATCCGCCTCTGTACGCTTTACCGTTTACCGATATAGTACCGTCATTATCATAATCAGCCGGAAGTAATATCGATGAGCCAAAATCCTGAAGCAGCATATTACCATCATCGCCGCTCAGCACCACAACACCATTCTCGCATGAAAGCGTTACGGCTGTATATGCTGTTATCGGAAGTGTCACTTCAACCCTGCCATTTTCGACAGACGCAACAAAAAAGCCGGAATCTGCCGAAATCTCATATGATTTTTCTGCCGAGCTTCCGTATTTAAGCCCTACACGAACAACATCGCCGAATAAATCATATGCATCATCACTCTGTCCGGCACAAACCGGAAGCGCTGCCAATAAGCATATGAATAATAATATAAAAAACAAAATTCGCTTTATATTTATCTGCATCCTTAACCAACCATTCTGCCTTAAAACATATTTCAACTTACTGCATCATACATAACTGCACACCTGCTTGCGGTCTAATTTAAAAGCGGCTTAATCTGTATATTCCGGTACTTTTTCCCTATGCTCCGTTTCGTCATATGCAATACCGAGATGCCCATATGCCTTTTCCGAAACAACTCTGCCTTTTTGTGTTCTATGCAGAAAACCTGCTTGAATCAAATATGGCTCGTATGCATCCTCGATAGTCACTCGTTCTTCTCCGATCGATGCCGCTATTGTATCTATTCCTACAGGACCTCCGTGAAAACGCTCAATTATAATCTTCAAAATCTCTCTGTCCAGATTTTCCAGCCCTTCTTTGTCTATTCCCATAGCATCAAGCGCCATTCTCGCTATATCGCATGTAATGCGCCCTGTTCCCTTTACCTGACTGAAATCTCGAACACGCTTAAGAAGCCTATTTGCCACACGTGGCGTTCCTCTTGAGCATTTTGCCAGCTCATAAAGTGCATCTTCATCGACCTCTGTCCCCAAAATATCGGCAGAGCGCTTAATAATGGTAGCAAGCTCTGCTTCTGTATAAAGCTCAAACTTTGAAAGCACACCAAAACGATCTCTCAAAGGCGCTGATAAGCTTCCTGCCCTTGTTGTCGCACCTATAAGCGTAAACTTTGCCAAATCCAGTCTTATCGACCTTGCCGACGGTCCTTTTCCTATAATAATATCCAATGCATAGTCTTCCATCGCCGAATACAGCACTTCCTCAACCGAACGACGCAATCTGTGAATTTCGTCAATAAACAGTACATCGTTATCATTAAGATTGGTAAGTATCGCCGCAAGGTCTCCGGCACGCTCAATCGCAGGCCCTGATGTAATTCTCAGATCTACCTCAAGCTCATTTGCAATAATTCCCGCAAGCGTTGTTTTCCCCAGTCCCGGCGGGCCGTAAAAAAGCACATGATCAAGAGGCTCTTTTCTGATTTTTGCCGCTTCAATATATATTTTTAAATTATCTACAGCTGATTTTTGACCTATATATTCATCAATTTTATGCGGTCTCAGCGAATACTC
>CAYRZK010000198.1:0-2512 GCA_964428785.1 uncultured Oscillospiraceae bacterium
ATTCTAATCTGTGCCCCATCATAAAAGCTTGTTTTTTCATCGGTAATATAATTAAATGTTTCTTTATTTATATCATATCCTTCTCCGGCATTGTTAAACACTCTGTTTGCAATTGCCGCAAATTCGCTTCTCTTTACTCCGGAAGCCGGCTGAAAAGCAATACTGCCGTCTGTTTGCAGCGAGCCTTGCATGATACCGTGTCTGTAGAGCATATCAACATATACCGCCGATGTATCGTCTATTTGCGATGCGTCGATAAACGGCAGATTTACAACGCCTGCCAGATCCTTGTCAAGTGCTTTGGCTGTCCATATCGCCACTGTAAGCCTCGGCGCCGAATTGCCGAGATTTGTCTCGGTATTGACAAAAAGCCCAAGCTCACTTTCGTTTATAATATCATTTTCAAGGCAATATGCAACATATTCCCGTGCCCACGATGCTATATGAGCTGCATCGAGAACCTCCGCATATTTTATTTCCGGCGCTTCCGTTCGGTCGAGCTCATTTATCGCTTCTTCGGACTTTTTAAGCTGCCCTGCGGCATCGAGCGATCTGTACAACATCGTCGCCGCCTCCTCGTAGCTCACCGGATTTTCCGGCTGGAAAATATATGTGCCGTTTCCTGCCTCATATCCGTTTACTATTCCCTTGGATGCCGCAAAGGTTATCTCGCTTTCCGCCCAATAGTTGTTCGGCAGATCCGTAAAGGCAGACGCTGCATAGACCGTACCGCCCGAAAATGCCGTTCCGATGCCTGTCATCAATGCCAGTGACACCACCAATGCCGCTATTGTGTTCACCAATCTTTTACTCATTTTCTTTTCCCCCTTTCGCCATCACGCACGCAGCTTCTATTGTTATATATTTCGGCTGCGTCTCGAATATAGTATCCTCTGCATGATATATATAATGCTTCCTATTCCGCTGCTTCTCCATCAATAGCTCCGTCAGTCGTCGTATCCGGCACTATGGAATATATAGTTCTGAGCATCTCTTCGATCCCTGTTGTGTCCGCATAGACATAATACGGCGCCGCCTGCTGAAGCGTATGAGGTATCGTATATGTCACGATATCTTCCGTACTTATGCCGATTGCTTTCGTTCCGAGACTTATCATTGCACCATATGTGAAATTGGACTCTATCTCATTAAACGCAACATCTGCCACCTTAAGAATACCGTGATCTATCGCCTTGGCAAGTGCATTTTTAAGCCATACCTGCTGCGCCGCAACACGCCCTATATCGCCCATCGCATAGCCGGAACGGTATCTTAAGAATTTTACCGAATCTTTGCCGTTAAGTACCTGCTGTCCCGCCTTTATATCTATAACAAGCCCGTTAGGATCGAGCGTAGTATCCCAGTCGTCCACATAATACATATCTTCCTCTATATACATCGGCACGCCGCCCATCTCATCGACGATCGCTTCGATATCCGAATATTCGACCACCGCATAATAATTGATAGGAATTCCGAGCAGAACATCACTCACTGCCTTTGCCATGTTCTCAACTCCCGTCGAATATACGGAGTTTATCTTTAAAAATGCCGGATTGGCATTGGCATATTCCGCTCTGTAATAATAGGTGTCTCTCGGCACCGAGATGATATCCACCCTCTTCGTAGCCGGATCAAAGCTTGCGAGCATGATGGTATCCGCCAAAGGATAATTGATGCCGAGCACGAGGATATTTATCCTCTGCGAATCCGAAAACTCCGCAAAGAACGGGCTTTCGGGGTTTACAAGCACTTCAAACTTAATATCTTCTCCATCTTCATCCTGATGCTGGAACGGATTCGTATTAAGAAAATTGTTTATCAGCATACCGAGAGGCACAAACACTATTACAAAAATAATCAGCGCCGTCACGAATGTGCGTGCGAAGCTCTTTTTCGTTTTTGCCGTACCGTTTTCACTCATTTCCGCCTGCCTGTTTTCTTTAATCCTCTGCTTTGCAAGCTCCTTTACCTTTTTATCATGTCTCTTCTGTCTGCTTTTACTTACCATTTTTCTTACTGCTTCCTCTTGTCCGTTTTCCCTTTTATTTATTGCTTTCGCTTTTATATTTTCTTCTTTATGCGTACCTTTTATTTTACTCTATCGTTCATAAAAAGTAAATATTTCATAGCAAGCTTTCTTATTAAAGATTTATTAACAATTCATGAATATTGTGATAAATATCAAATTGTGTGTTGAACTTAAATATATTTATCTGTATAATGTTTTTATCGACCGCTCGGTCGGTTTTGCATATTTTTAAATTTTTGTTATCAATTAAGCTATTTATATACAGAAAGGACTTAGAGATATGAAGAAAACTATCAGCTTTGCGCTGGCACTTACGCTTGTTTTTGGAGCTTTCGGATTTGCTTTGGCAGGCGAGACCGCTTCCGATGCCAAGCCCGATGCACTCGGCATGGTATTTACGGGAGAAAAGATATCGCTTTCCCTTGACGAAGCACTGAAAATCATGACCACAACAGGCCCGGCATTCGATGCCGTACAGCT
>CAYRZK010000199.1:0-284 GCA_964428785.1 uncultured Oscillospiraceae bacterium
GGCTGCCGAGCTTCTCGATAAATATTCGTTTACGGAAGAAGAAGCCGAAGCGGTGCAGAAGCTTTATGATTTTGTTAAGGTTACGGAATATTATATCCTCGTTATGGAAAATATTGCTTACATGGAAGCGTCAGGACAGGACTATTCGATGCTTGCCAAGACTTTTCTTGACTTTGCACTTGCTTCTGACAAGGCTATGGAAACGGCAATGAGCGCAATCGAAGGCTTATAAATATTTACAAATGTGACATGTCGGTGTGTTTTTGCACCGGCATGTTTTGTTG
>CAYRZK010000199.1:294-2439 GCA_964428785.1 uncultured Oscillospiraceae bacterium
GCTTAAATGTGAATACACCCTTGCTTTGCAGCAATATCACATCGTTCTCATACTACTGTGGCATCAAGCTAAATAACAGTTGAACGAATGTTGTGAAAATGGTATAATTATGGTATAAAATTGGTATGTAAAGGAGAAAAAAGAGTGCAGATTATTCCGATTAAAGAATTAAAGAATACCGCAGAGATCTCTGAAATGTGTCGAATATCAAATGAGCCAATATACATTACTAAGAATGGATATGGCGATATGGTTATTATGAATATTGAAGTATATAACCAAATGAAGAAAAGAAATGATATGTATCAGGATATCGAAATTTCAGAAAAGCAGCTTACTGAGGGAAGAACAAAAGACGCTAGGACTTCCCTTAATGATATAAGAGGCAAGTATGAGTTATAAGTTAGTTGTAACTGAAAGGGCTGAAGAGCTACTTGATGGTTTAGCAATGTATCTTGCTGTTCGGCTTAATAACAAACCTGCTGCACAGCATTTGCTGAATGGGATTGACAGTATATACATGCGTTTAGAGGAGAATCCTTTTCAATTCCCGGGTTCACGAGATCCTTATTTAGCAAGCAAAGGCTATCATGTCGCAATAGTTGCTGAAATGAATTATATTGTTGTCTTTAATATTAACGAAGATACGATAAATGTGGTTGGTTTCTTTCACCAACTCGAGAACTACAATATTAAAGTATAAAGGAGCTTTTTATCAAATGTGCTTGTGCAGCGCAAAATAATAAAATATCAGCAGGTATTTTCGGGGAAGAAGACAATATTTTCTTCCCCGTTTTGCATATGTGCTCGGCATGCGTAATCACTTGACGGTGAAAGTTCGCTACAGGCTTGGTGACAGGAGCTGCGAGCTAAAGGCAAGGGCATATGTCGTGTGGCAAGTCTAAAGGAAGTCAGAGGCAAAATCTCGGTATGACGAACAGGATGCTTGTAACCTAACTGTAATTTGAAGTAGGCATGAGCGAGGTGTATAATAAATACTGAATTTTTGTGTGCATTTTGCAGACCTGAAACGGGTCGGAATTGCAAGTGAAAATGCGGATTTGATTAGTTTGATTGAGAAGAAAGGCTCTTGTTTCAGAATGAAAAAATATTCCAGAATAGCTGTACTGGCGGTTGTCGATGCGCTGATTGTAAATGTTTCATATATTTTTGCACTTTTAATACGCTTTGAATTTGAGGTGACGAGCAACCAATTTGAGCAGTATTTTACTGTTTTTGCAAACAACATGCTGCTGCTTACAGTGGTGGCGCTTATTTGCTTTGCAACGGTGGGAATATATACGAGCATATGGCGCTATGCCGGAACGGAAGAGCTTGCAAAGGTAGCGGTGGGTGCAGCTATGGCGGCGGCATTCGGACTGGCATTCATAACCTTGTCCAATCCTATGAGGATTTTGCCGAGAAGTACATATATTATCGCAGGAATGCTTATGTTCCTGCTTGTCGCAGCGTCAAGATATACCTACAGATTTTTAAGAAACAGACGGTCTCCGGGGAATTTTAATGTTTTCGGAGGGCGAAACGGCAGGAGAGAAATCATCGGTAATCAGACAACAAAGGTAATGATAGTGGGTGCCGGAGATGCCGGAGCTGCTATTATAAAAGAAATAAAAGAGCATCCTGAATATAATAAAAGAGTGGTGGCGGCAATAGACGATAATCCGGCAAAAATAGGCAAAAGGATTGTCGGCGTAAAGATTTACGGTGATAGAACGAAAATAAGAATGATTGCAAGAAAACGCTCCGCCGATGAGATAATCGTAGCGATACCATCGGCAAATCATAAGGAAGTACAGACCATTATAGGTGAGTGCAATAAGACAAGGTGCAAGCTTAAAGTGCTCCCGGCGCTGATAGATCTCATCAACGGTGATGTGAGCGTGAGCAGTCTGCGTGATGTTGAAATCGAAGACCTGCTGGGGCGTGATCCGGTAAAAGTAAATCTTCGTGAAATATCAAGCTATCTTGAGGGAAAGATAGTCCTTGTTACGGGCGGTGGCGGCTCGATAGGCTCGGAGCTTTGCAGGCAAGTAGCGAGGTTCCGACCGAGGAGAATCGTGGCACTCGATATATATGAAAACTCTGTGTTTGAGCTTGCCAATGAGCTGGCGGCGAAGTATCCGC
>CAYRZK010000200.1:0-2431 GCA_964428785.1 uncultured Oscillospiraceae bacterium
AATATAAGGGGTACTTCGAATGAAGGATTTTTTTCAGAGTATATTTTCCGGAGTAGGAATAGCCGACGTCATAGATATCTTGATCGTCGCTTTTGTTGTATATAAATTGCTTGGATTTATACGAGAATCAAGAGCGCAGCAGCTGGTAAAGGGTATCATAGTTATAGTGGTCGGTGCTTTTTTTTCTGAGCTCTTTCACCTGTACACAATCAACTGGATATTAAGAAATACTCTCACACTCGGTGTGATTGCGCTTGTTATTATCTTTCAGCCGGAGCTTAGAAGAGGGCTTGAATATGTAGGGCGAAGCAAGCTTGTGACCGGAAGATTCGGACAAATGGATAAGGACAGAGCAAAAGAAATTACAGCCGAATTTATAAGATCGGTGGAGCAGTTTTCCAAGACGAAAACAGGGGCGCTTATAGTGATTGAAAGGGAAACATCTCTTGCAGAAATTATAGAAACGGGGACTGTAGTCAATGCTGATATAAGTGCGGAGCTTCTCGGAAATATTTTTTATGAGGGAGCGCCGCTTCATGACGGAGCTGTAATAATAAGGGGCGACAGGATCATGGCTGCCGGCTGCGTGCTTCCTTTGACACAGAATAAGTCTCTTTCAAAGGATCTCGGAACACGCCACAGGGCAGGTATAGGAATTACGGAAAATTCGGACGCTATTGTAATTATCGTAAGCGAAGAGACAGGTATTATATCAATAGCCGTGGACGGCAGGCTTTCGAGATTTCTTGATATCAAGACTGTGGAAAAGACTCTGCTTAGCTTGTATCTTGAAGACGGAGGCGAAAATTTGCTCTCAGATATAGCAAATACAATAAAAGCAGGCAGCAGGCTCGGAGGAAATAGGATAAGGGGGGAAGAAAGAGGATGCTTCAAAATAATACGGTTGTTAAAATTCTTTCTCTCATAATCGCCATCTCGCTTTGGGGATATGTTGTTTGGACAGAAAATCCCGTTACGAGTCAGGTGTTCGATAATGTACCGGTGCAGGTGCGCAATCTTTCGTCGCTTGATGACAGGGGTCTTGCACTTCTCGGAGAACAGGAATATTCGGTAAATGTAAAGCTTCAGGGCAAGAAAAAGGATATAGGCTCTATTACGGCAAATGATATTACGGCAACGGTTGATATCGGAGGCTTTGGAGAGGGCGAAACGACTGTAACGGTAGATATTCATACATTGGACAATGTTTCTGTGGTGGATGTTAAGCCGAATAAAATCACTTTTAACATAGACAAGGTAGTGGAAGCCGAGAAGAATATTACTATTGGAATGACAGGCGAGCTTCCGGAAAATACAGAAGCGGGAGAGCCGACGGCAAACGCTGAGACGGTGAAGATAAAAGGTGCAAGCCTGCTGGTAGACAGCGTAAGCACGGTCACGGCGGATATAGACCTTAATAAGCTTGCAGACGATGATACGGTACAGACCGTGAGAATTGTGCCGAAAAACAGCAATGGCGAAGAAGTCGAAGGCATCATCGTGACTCCGGGAACGGTTGAACTGACATCGGCATTATATTATACAAGGACGGTGTCTCTCGATGTAACAGTCAGAGGTGAAGCAGCAGACGGCTGTGATGTTTCGCATGTGACAGTACCGGATACGGTTAAGATAAGAGGAACACAGAGCGCTGTAAACAGCGTGCGTGAATTGAACGGAACGGTGGATGTTACGGGGCTTGCATCAAATGCAAGAGTGCTTGTATCGATATCGCTTCCGTCCGGTGTGATGCTTTCGTCTGAAAATCTCAGTGTTACGGCGTCGGTAAGCATCGAAAGCTCGAATAATGACAAAACGGACAATTCCGAAAACGGCAGCCATCAGGATGACGGAAACGGGCATCAGGGGAATGGCGAAAATGCTGAATAACATAAATTTTATAGGAGGAGACTATATATGGGGAGACTCTTCGGAACAGACGGTGTAAGAGGCATAGCGAATAAGGAGCTTACGCCGGAGCTTGCATTTAACCTCGGCAAGGCCGGAGCTTATGTGCTTTCAAAAGGAGAAAAAAAGCCGGTAGTAATTATCGGAAAAGATACAAGGATTTCGGGCGATATGCTCGAAAATGCGCTCGCTGCCGGAATACTTGCCGTCGGTGGTAATGTTATAAAAGTAGGTGTGCTTCCGACACCTGCCGTAGCATATCTGGTTAAGTATTATGAGGCGGATGCCGGTGTTGTTATTTCTGCATCACATAATCCTTTTGAATACAATGGCATTAAGTTTTTTAACGGTGAGGGATATAAGCTTGATGACAGCATTGAAGAGCAGATTGAGGATATTATCATAAACGGAATCAATGTTAATGCGGATATTACGGGTGCGGCGCTCGGAAGCTGTATAGAAGCGGACAGCTCGGCGCTTGAAAAGTATGCGGAGTTTTTAAAGAGCACGATAGATGTGGATA
>CAYRZK010000201.1:0-2431 GCA_964428785.1 uncultured Oscillospiraceae bacterium
GCTCAATATTGATATAAAAGATCCTATTGAAATATTTGTGGATGATGAATATATTTTGCTTAAAAAATATGAGCCTGCCTGCATTTTTTGCGGAAATGCCAAAGACATCGTAAGCATTAAGGGAAAGAATGTTTGTGCGGACTGTATCAAAGAGCTTAAGCTGATGAAATAGTAAAAGTAAAAAAAACCTGCCGAGCAGGTTTTTTTATTTGTTGGGTGTATAAGCCCGGTAGAGTGCGCAAAGTGCACGAGACAATCATAACTACAATTTAAAGGGTGGTTATGATTATGTAGGAAATATCGATGCGATATTTTCGGAATAACAAGAAAGGCTACTGCTGAAAATCTAATCGGCATAGCCGACTTTTTTATTGCCCGTATACTTGCAAAAAATCGGTTTAATGGGTATACTTATCTATATATTTCAGAACGGAGGAATAAGGTGGCTAAATTTTTAGTTAAAAACAGCGGACCTTTAAAAGGAGAGGTAACAATCAGCGGCTCAAAAAATGCGATGCTTCCGATAATGGCGGCAACGCTGCTTACAGGTGGTATGTGTAAGCTTATGGATGTGCCGAGGCTCAGAGATGTTGATGTTATGTGCAATATGCTGAGGCGTATAGGTGCTGAGGTAAGAGAAGATTATGATAATAATACAATTTATATAGAAGCAATTGAAATTGCGGAAAACGAAGCGCCGTATGCGCTTGTTAGCAAAATGAGGGCATCTGTATTAGTGCTCGGACCGCTTCTGGCAAGGACGGGACGGGCAAGAGTACCGCTTCCGGGCGGATGTGCCATAGGTGCACGCCCTGTAGATCTTCATCTGAAAGGATTTGCGGCACTCGGTGCTAAAATAATCGAAGGCAAAGGTTATATCGAAGCTGTTGCCGAAAAGCTTACGGGCTCGAATCTGTATCTTGATTTTCCGAGCGTGGGTGCCACGGAAAATATCATGATGGCAGCAGTGCTTGCGGAGGGAACAACGATAATAGAAAATGCGGCGGAGGAGCCTGAAATCGTTGATCTTGCCAATTTCTTGAACAAGATGGGCGCTAAAATCAAAGGAGCGGGTACGGATACTATTAAAATCGAGGGTGTTGAAAAGCTTGACGGCACACTGCATAATGTGATACCGGACAGAATTGAGACCGGCACATTTATGGTGGCTGCGGCAATAACGAGAGGAAATATTTTAATCAAAAATGCACTGCCGGATCATGTTAAGCCGATTATTGCAAAGCTTAAGGAATGTGGCGTTGCAGTGGAAGAATGTCTTGACGGGCTTCTTGTGAGAGGAGATATAAATCCTCTTGTTGCAACAGACATAAAGACATTGCCGTATCCGGGATTTCCGACTGATATGCAGTCTATATTTATGGCATTTCTTACGACGGTAAAGGGAACAAGCAATGTGATAGAGACTGTATTTGAGAACAGATTTATGCATGTTGCTGAGCTCGAAAGAATGGGTGCAATTATCGAAACCGAAGAGGACAGAAAAGCAACAATTACCGGAGTGGAGAAGCTCAAGGGCGCAAAGGTGCTTGCGACAGACCTCAGAGCCGGTGCAGCCGTTGTACTTGCAGGGCTTGTTGCGGAGGGTGAAACAGAGGTTTCTGAAATTTATCATATTGAAAGAGGCTACGAAAGCTTCATAGAAAAATTCAGAGCTCTCGGAGCCGATATCGAGAGAGTGGAAGAAAAAATTAAAGAATAGTTATACCTGTATAGTAGTGCTTCAAAATTTCATCATATGTGAATCCGTTAAGTGCCATACCGTTGGCACCATATTGGCTCATACCTACGCCGTGACCGTAGCCGTTGCTCGTAAAGGTGATATAGTCACCGGAAGCGGTTATTGTAAAATTGGCAGACGAGAGCGACAGCGCTTCCCGTATTTCACGACCGCTGTATGAAGCACTGCCTACTGTTAAGGTTTCTACATGCCCGCCTGCTGTGCGGGCATTTATTTTTATGTCATTTGCATCAAAATTTCCGGTAAATCTATCTGTATATTTGGCATTAAGAGCGGATGCCATTTGAATAAGAGTAAGCGTTTTGGCTTCGTTTGCATGTGTAGCACCGTCTTCGTATGGGCTTGAAACACTGCGTAGATAAGGAACCGTGCTTGCGAATACATCCTCAGAATTTTCAGTTTTTCCGCCGCTTGACGAGTGAAAGAGAGCCTGAGAAGCAAGTTCGTTGTCGTAATACATAAGCTGACCTTCCGTATCGTCTACAGCTTTACAGATTTTTTGATAACCGTCGTTCATAAAGGCATCGCCCTTGAGCATACGCAGAGCGGATTCTGATTTGTAAACCTGACAATGTGTATCGTCGCAAAGCGGGGCGCTCGGATGAGCTTCGGGAAATCCGTTTGCGCCTGAGCGGAGTATTTTGGACAGACTGTATGTGCGTGCGGCAACAG
>CAYRZK010000202.1:0-2420 GCA_964428785.1 uncultured Oscillospiraceae bacterium
CAAGATTACAAAGCTTTCCCGATAATTATAAATTTTATGGTTCCGATGGTATGAAACGATTGGAAATCGGCAACGCTGTCCCACCGTTGCTTTCTATGGCTATTGCCAAACGGATGTTGGAAGCACTGGAAAATAAAAGCACCGATTCGCTTTAGCGGCGGCAAGGCATCCGAATTTATTGCTATTCGGTAGGTTACATTGACATACCAGAAAATCCCTATATAATGCAAATATGGGCAGCTACCGAAAAATCGGCTCTGCCCATTTGTAATTATTCATATATCTTACATCACGATTTTTTAGTTTACACAAAACTCGAAACGGTCTCGCATGAAAAGATTTTACATTTTTCCAATTGTCTACTTGATGGGGGTGCAGTTTAAACGGTTATTTTTCGTTAACACGACAGCCCCTTTTGCCTCTTCTTTTGTGTTTATTCTCTTGAGCGTATCAAACAGACACAAACAGTATCAAGACAAGAAGCACTTTGACGGGCAGAAAAGCCTGTATTCATACGGGGTTGAGCCGTTTTGGGTATTATTCCCACTCAATAGTTCCTGTCGGCTTTGGTGTCATATCGTAGAGCACTCTGTTTATGCCTGCCACTTCGTGTGTGATTCGTTCCGTAATGTGCTGAAGCAACTCGAACGGAACATTTTCCACAGTCGCCGTCATTGCATCAATAGTATTGACTGCACGAATGATGCATGGCCATTCGTATGCTCGAACATCATTTTTCACGCCTGTTGATTTGAAATCCGGTACAACGGTGAAGTACTGCCATACCTTGCCTTCAAGACCGTTTTTGGCAAATTCTTCCCTTAAAATAGCATCCGACTCACGGAGTGCTTCGAGTCTGTCCCTTGTAATAGCTCCAAGGCATCTTACACCGAGACCCGGACCAGGAAACGGCTGACGAAATACCATATTGTCCGGAAGTCCGAGTGCCTTTCCGACTACCCTTACTTCATCTTTGAAAAGGAACTTTAACGGCTCAACGAGCTCAAACCGGAGATCCTCAGGAAGTCCGCCAACATTATGGTGTGCCTTTACAGGACCGCTCTCAAGAATATCCGGATAAATCGTTCCCTGCGCAAGGAATTCAATCCCATCAAGCTTTCTTGCCTCTTCTTCAAAAACTCTTATAAACTCAGCGCCGATAATCTTACGCTTCTGTTCAGGCTCACTGACTCCCGCAAGCTTATCGAGAAATCTGTCTACCGCATCTACATAAATCAGATTGGCATCCATTTCATCACGGAACACCTTGACAACCTGCTCAGGCTCACCCTTACGAAGAAGTCCATGATTAACATGAACACAAACAAGCTGCTTGCCTACTGCTTTGATCAATAATGCTGCTACTACCGACGAATCAACACCGCCCGATAGTGCAAGAAGCACCTTCTTATCGCCTATCTGCTTACGAAGCTCCGTTATCTGCTCCTCAATAAACGCTTCTGCCAGTGCCGGAGTTGTAATTCTCTCCATAGTTTCCGGACGCACATTTCCTACCATTTTTTTGTCCTCCTGTATATCTTAAATTGAAGCAGCTCTCATCATGCCGCATTTTATAGCTATGCACCATGAACTGCTGTTTTTACTAAAAATTTTTATACTTTATAATACTTCTCTTTTATCAATCATGCAAGTTTTTTCTTGCCTTCAAATCACAATTTTATTAAACTTCTCAGAACATTAGATGCATTTTGTTAATATTTGTTCGGCTTTTCGCAATATTTCGTATGTATACACTTTCCAAAGCTTTTTTCACAATTGCAGGGCACATATTTATACTCTTACATACTGTTGCCCAATTATATAAAAACGCATACGCTTTCACTATGATCTTCTCAATCCTTCTGTGCATGTTTCATATACAGGCTTTCACATCAGTATCTTTTACTCATTGCCCATGTTCCAATACGATTTCGCATTGTTCTCGATTGCAGCTCGCACATTCAGCGCCGTGCTGCTACCCTCACTCTGCGCATCTACCATTGCAAACTGTATGTATGCTCTACATATGTTCACCTGTTATGCGTGCAGGCATCGGACGATGCTTTGCTGTATATTCATTTACCATGATTTTTATAACACTTACAGCTGATACCATCCTATCCGTAAATTCAAAATCCGTGCCTGTCTGTGTTTTCATAAACAGTGAAAGTGCTTCTTTCTTATCTTCTGCCTTTTCAAGAATTGTTGCCGTTCCGCACCCCATAATCGAAGAATACGAAGTGCCGTACTGACATGCAACATCCCCTTCAAACGCTTCAATTTCACATTCCATTTCAAAAAACACTTTTGGATTTGCACGCATCATATCTATTTTTCGGCCGTTTACAGCTCCATGAATATAAAGTGTAAGCTCTCCGTTTTCCATTGTATATCCGTAATTCATAGGAACAACATACGGT
>CAYRZK010000203.1:0-2411 GCA_964428785.1 uncultured Oscillospiraceae bacterium
GCTCTCATAGAGGTCTATTCCGAAAGCCTCATGCTTATTACCGTCACGCACTATGCCATATCTCTCGGTCATTCCCTCTTCACAAAGCTCACGAAGATATTCCTTATTTGTTTTTCCGTCAGGTGCAATAAATTCCGGGAGATGAAGCTTACCGAATTCGAGCTCCACATTGCACATCTCTGCTATCTTAACAGTATTATCACATGCCTCAGGAACAGCACTGAATATCTTGCGCATCTCTGTTTCCGATTTAAGATAAAATTCGTCGTTCGGAAAACGCATACGATTCTCGTCTTCCACATTTGCCGCAGTCTGAATACACAGAAGTATATCATGTGCTTCCGCATCTTCTCTGTTAGCATAGTGAACATCATTGGTCGCCACAAACGGTATCCCTGTTTCATCATGAAGCCGTTTCATCAACGGGAATATTCTTTCCTCCTCTTCAAGCCCCTGATCCTGTAGCTCAAGGAAGAAATTCCCTTCTCCAAAAATTTCAAGCAGCGCAAGAGCCTCCGCTTTACCGCCGTCATAGTCACCGTTTAAAAATCTGTTCTGCACCTCGCCCGCAAGACATGCCGAAAGTGCAATAATACCGTCCGAATGTTTTCTTAAAAGCTCTTTATCCACTCTCGGTTTATAGTAAAAGCCATCCGTATATCCTGCCGAAACTATTTTCATCAGATTTTTATATCCTTCATTATTCCTGGCAAGAAGCACAAGATGCCCCTGCCTTTTATCACGCTCGGCATCCTTGTCATACATCGTTCTCGCCGCCGTATATACCTCACATCCGAGTATCGGCTTGATTCCGCTTGCTTTTGCTTCTTTGTAAAAATCAATCACACCGAACATTACTCCATGGTCGGTAATCGCAATCGACTCCATGCCAAGCTCTTTGGCTCGTGCTATCAGATCTTTTATTCTTGCTGCTCCATCGAGCAGGCTGTATTCCGTATGTACATGTAAATGTGTAAAAGCCATAAATACCTCTTTATCCTATATGCTGTAAGTCGTGTCATCCCCATAAATATAGGCAATATATTCTCTCAGCGTATATTTATAATGTACCACAAAAGCATATGTTTGAAAACGGCAAATCCCGGCACGATTTAAAAATCATTTTTGTTCAAGCATTGCCGTTTTGTTTTTTGTGACAGCCTTTTTACATCGGAGCTTGAAAGCTGCTTATATACATCACATCCTGCTTTGGCATAAGCACAATGCGCACTTTCACCATATGCTGCATATAATGAAAAAACCGTAATATTCGGAATGATATATTTTTAAAGCATAATCTTGATAATATGCTTTTCAATGCGAGGTATTTTATGGCACTTAGTACACGAGAGCTTTTCGCAAGGCTCATACAATGCGAAGCCGGCGGTGAAGGTGATACAGGTATGCGAGCTGTCGCCACTGTAATCATGAACAGAGCTACTATCACCTACGGTGAATTTGCACGCATAAACGAGGGCGGCAATATCCGTGCAGTAATAGAGCAGCCAAGACAATTTGTCTGTATGCGCACAAGCGTAAACGGCTCATATAATGCGCAGAATGTCTACAATATGACACCGGATACAATACATTACGAAATTGCGGACTGGGCAATTTCCGGAGGACGCCTTGCCGGTGTTGATCACTCGCTTTTCTTTTTTAATCCTTACAGTGAAACATGCCCGCCGTATTTTCCTACCAATGTTGGTGTAATACACAATCGTGTCGGCAACCACTGCTTTTATGTTCCTACCGTATATTATGCCGAAACATAAGGCTGTATATCAATATATATCATAAGAAGCTTAAACATAATGTAGGCAGATACGAACAAAGGCATAGCTCATGTTAGTATGTTATATATGACTGTCAATAAAACTACACTGCCTTACCGCCGTTAAGAATTATCAGCCGCCAATATATTGAAATAGAAAAGAGGTAAATATATGTCCACATGTTGCAATACTCCGCACATCGTGCGATTACAAAAGATTAAAGACAAACGCAGCGCTATCGACCTGCAAGAGCTCTATGCAGGCGCTGACGAGGTATCTGAATCAAGCACACTGCCTGATTCGTTTTCAACAAAGCATCAGACTGCTGCGCTCGGCAGCTGCACAAACAGCCGCAGTAACGAAAGCTTCCCAACACTTCCGAGAAGCGGAATGACAAGCGTTGTAAATCCCGTATACGATATCCCTATAAATAATAACACAGGCACTGCGATAGACCAAAGCAGCAGCGGATACGGCAACAGCGACAGTGCCATGCCCGAAAATGTTGAGAATAGCAGCAATGCTTCCGGCACTCCCACCGGCCTGCGTCCGGAGCTTATACCGGCAGCACCTGCACCGGGTATGCCAAGCCTTACGCCAAGCAATAATACAGCTTCAGGCAATAACGGCATACAG
>CAYRZK010000204.1:0-2378 GCA_964428785.1 uncultured Oscillospiraceae bacterium
GCGCTTTACCTGTATTCGTAAAGAATACGAGATTATCATGAGTCGATGTCATGATAAGCTTCTTTACAAAATCGTTTTCACGCATCGTAAGCCCTGTTACGCCCTTGCCGCCTCGCTTCTGTGTCTTGTATGTGTCAGCCGATACTCTCTTGATATATCCGAGATGTGTGAGCGTAATACATACATTTTCTTCGGCTATAAGGTCGGATTCGTCAAATTCGCCGGCATCGGCAACTATCTTTGTTCTTCTCGGATCCGCATATTTATCCTTGATCTCAAGAAGCTCATCCTTGATTACTTCCATTAAGAGATGTTCGTCCGCAAGGAGGCTTTCGTAATATGCAATTTTCTCTTTGAGCTCTTTGTACTCATTTTGGAGCTTTTCCTTTTCGAGTCCCTGGAGTCTTCTGAGCTGCATGTCGAGTATCGCCTGTGCCTGTATTTCCGAAAGCTCAAAGCGTTCCATGAGCTTTTCCTTGGCATCGTTATATCTCGATCTTATGAGCGCTATTACCTCGTCGATATTATCAAGCGCAATAAGGAGACCCTCCAAAAGATGTGCCCTTGCTTCCGCTTTTTTCTTATCATATATTGTTCTTCTTGTTACTACTTCTTTCTGATGCTTGAGATATTCCGAAAGAATTTCTTGAAGATTGAGTATTCTTGGTCTGCCGTCAACAAGCGCAAGCATTATCATTGAAATGCTTTCCTGCATCTGAGTATGCTTGTAAAGACGATTGAGCGTTATCTGAGGATTGGCATCTCTCTTAAGCTCTATTACAACTCGTGTTCCCTGACGGTTTGACTCATCACGGATGTTTGAAATGCCCTCAATTCTCTTATCATTTACCATTTCAGCCATTTTTTCTATCATTCTGGCTTTGTTTACCTGATAAGGGATCTCCGTAACTACGATCTGCTGTCTGCCTCTGCTGCCCTCTTCTATCTCAGCTACCGAACGAACTATAACCTTTCCCTGTCCTGTTCTGTAAGCTTCTCTAAATCCGCTTTTACCGTTAATTACTGCGCCTGTAGGAAAATCAGGGCCTTTTATCACCTTCATCAGGTCATCTACAGTACATTCCGGATTATCTATCATCATAACACAGCCGTCGATAACCTCACCGAGATTGTGCGGCGGTATTGAAGTCGCCATACCTACGGCGATACCGTTGCTTCCGTTTACAAGTAGATTTGGAATTCTTGCCGGAAGCACAGTAGGCTCTTTTTCTTCTTCATCGAAGTTTGGAACAAAATCTACTGTTTCCTTATCTATATCACGCAGCATTTGAAGTGCGAACGGCGTCATACGAGCTTCCGTATAACGCATTGCAGCTGCGCCGTCGCCGTCCACCGAACCGAAGTTACCGTGTCCGTCAACAAGCATATATCTTGTATTGAATGGCTGCGCAAGCCTTACCATAGCATCGTAAATCGAGCTGTCGCCGTGAGGATGGTATTTACCCATTACTTCTCCGACAATACGAGCCGACTTCTTATGCGGCTTGTCCGGAGTCACGCCAAGCTCACTCATTCCGTAAAGTATTCTTCTGTGAACAGGCTTGAGACCATCTCTTACATCCGGAAGGGCTCGTCCTACGATTACGCTCATGGCATAATCTATATATGAATTTTTCATTTCATCATGAATTTCATGTTGAAGCATCCTCTGATCTTCAAGTAAATTTGTTGTCATTTTAAACCCCTCCTTCCGTTAAATATCAAGAGTAGCATAGACTGCATTTTCTTCGATAAATTTCTTTCTCGGCGGTACTTTATCGCCCATAAGAGTCGTAAATATTTCATCGGCAGCCGATGCGTCTTCTATTGTAATCTGGATAAGTGTACGCTTGTGGAAATCCATTGTTGTTTCCCAAAGCTGTTCGGGGTCCATTTCACCAAGACCCTTGTATCTCTGAATTTCAGCCTTTCCCGGCTTATCAGAAAGCTCAGCCATGAGCTTTTCCTGTTCTCTTTCGGAATAAGTATAATATGTTTCCTTGCCTTTTTTTACTCTGAAAAGCGGTGGCTGAGCAGCATAAACATGACCGTTTTCGATAAGCGGTGTCATATATCTGAAGAAGAATGTCAGAAGAAGCGTTCTGATATGAGCGCCGTCAACATCGGCATCCGTCATTATTATAATCTTATGATATCTTAATTTTTCAATATCAAAATCAGCGCCTATACCGCAGCCGAATGCAGTAATCATATTTTTAATTTCATCCGAATTAAGTATCTTGTCGAGCCTTGCTTTTTCTACATTGAGGATCTTACCTCTGAGCGGAAGTATGGCTTGGCGTTTTCTGTCTCTGCCCTCCTTGGCTGAACCGCCTGCCGAATCTCCCTCGACGAGAAATATTTCGGATATCTTAGGG
>CAYRZK010000205.1:0-1114 GCA_964428785.1 uncultured Oscillospiraceae bacterium
TTATAATTTTGGAGGAAAAGAAAATGAAAAAAAAGGTTTTGGCAGTATTGCTCGCAGCAGTAATGGTTATCGCATCGTTCACGGCATGCGGAAAAGAAAAAGCAGATATTCCGAGAATAGGTATAATTCAGATGATGGAACATGATTCTTTAAATACCATTTATGAAAATATTGTGATAGGTCTTGAAGCAGCAGGCTATATTGATGGCGAAACATGTACTATAGATTATCAAAACGGGCAGAACGATATGACTGTAATGAAAACTATCGTGCAGCGATTTACGGCGGATGAGTGTGATCTGATAATAGCGATTGCGACTACTGCGGCACAGGCAGCGCTTAGTGAGACAAGCGTGATTCCTATTGTTTTTGCTGCTGTGACAGATCCTGTGGATGCGGCGCTTGTTGACTCAATGGATGTACCCGGCGGCAATGTGACGGGAACATCCGATGCAATATCGCCTGAGGATATTATGAACCTTGCCAATGAAATAACGCCGGGATTTAAAACGGTAGGAGCTCTCTACAGTGCGGGCGAAGATAATTCGGCATCGGTAATTGCAGCACTTAAGGAATATGCAAAAGCCAATGGTCTTACGATTATTGAATCGACTGTAACAAATACAAGCGAGGTACAGCAGGCGGCACAGTACCTTGCAGATAAGGTCGATATCGTATTTTCACCTATAGACAATACGGTAGCATCGGCAATGGCAGTAGCAACAGATGTACTTTACGGAGCAGGTGTACCGTTTTATGTAAGTGCGGATTCGATGGTAAATGACGGAGGTCTGGCAACATACGGAATAGACTATACGGTGCTCGGACAGGAAACAGGCAAAATGGCGGCAGATGTCCTCAATGGAGGAGATACGGCAACAATGCCGGTAAAGACAATGGACGATATGAGCATATATGTTAATCAAAATACAGCGGAGCTGCTCGGAATCATTATTCCGGAGGCTGTGATGGAAAGAGCGGAAGTGCTCGGCGAATAATATGAAAAAATATATATGTATATGAAATAATAGGAGAAGTTGCAAATGCTTATAACTTATTCGGCATTGCTCGGCTCGATAGAGCTGGGAATGATATATGCGATTTTGGCGCTGGG
>CAYRZK010000205.1:1124-2368 GCA_964428785.1 uncultured Oscillospiraceae bacterium
ATTCAGAACCTTAAATATGCCAGATCTTACGGTAGACGGCTCCATAGTTACCGGAATGGCAGTATCGGCGATAATATGCTCCAAGGGCATGAATCCGTTTTTTGCGATTATATGCGCTGCCGCAGGCGGAGCGCTTGCAGGTGCTGTAACCGGGCTTTTACATACAAAACTTAAAATGCAGGCAATCCTTGCGGGAATACTCGTGATGCTTGGTGCATATTCAGTAAATTTAAGGATTATGGGTAAAACACCGAATATACCGCTTACAAAAAGTGTGACGATTTACAAGCTGGCTGATGCTGTTTTTCCGCCTAAATATGCAGGCATTATAATAGGTTTGCTTTTCTTGGCGGCAGTAATTACGCTGCTTTACCTGTTTCTTCAAACACGGCTCGGACTTGTTTTCAGAGCGACCGGTGATAATGAAGATATGGTAAAGGCATCTGCTGTGTCGTGCGATAATATGAAGCTGATGGGGTTTGCATTGTCAAACGGTCTTGTCGGCATAGCCGGTGGTATGCTTGCTCAAAATCAGGCATTTGCGGATATTAACAGCGGCACAGGTATGATGGTTATCGGGCTTGCATCGGTAATACTGGGAGAAGTTGTTTTTGGCTCGAAAACGCTTTTGAGAAGATTAGTAGCGGCATCAGGAGGCGCAGTGCTATACAGAATTCTCATAGCACAGGCGCTTTATCTCGGCATGGAATCTACGGATATGAAGCTGGTTTCGGCTGTGATAGTGGCGACGGCGCTTACGCTTGGGCTTCTCGGAGAAAAGGGAGCAAGGATTACAAAGCAAAGAGCAAAAAAGACGGGAGGTGCTTCAAATGAATAGCCTGCTTGAGCTTAAGAATATCAGCAAAGTCTTTGGAGAGGGCACAGTAAATGAGAAGCTTGCGCTTGATGATGTAAGCCTTAAATTAAACGGCGGCGATTTTGTAACGATTATTGGCAACAACGGAGCAGGAAAGTCAACACTTCTCAACTGCATAGCAGGTGTTTACGGCTTGGATAAGGGCGCTGTAATACTTGGCGGAAAAGATATAAGCAAGCTTCCGGAGCATAAGCGTGCGGCGAATATAGGAAGAGTGTTCCAGGATCCGCTTAAAGGCACGGCATTTGATATGACGATAGAGCAGAATCTTGCAATAGCTTATTACAAAAACAAAAGCAGAGGACTTCAGCTCGGTATCAGCAAAAAGGACAGAGAACTGTTTCGTGAAAGGCTTGCGCTTCTGGAA
>CAYRZK010000206.1:0-2368 GCA_964428785.1 uncultured Oscillospiraceae bacterium
TACTTCGAGCGTTTTTAAGCTTTCATATCGTATCAAAGCCTCCGTCGTACCGAGCGAATCGCTTATTGCACTGAGTCCCTCGGCTGTTGCACCCTGAACTATTCTTATTGCCTCTGCCTCGGCATCCGCTTTAGTCTTAATCGCCGTTGCCTCTGCCTCAGCCTGCATCCTTATCGTTTGAGCCTTTGCTTCGGCAGCGAGCACAGCCGCTCTTTTCTCACCCTCAGCTATGTTTATTTGCGCTTCTTTCTTACCCTCCGACTGGAGTATTGCTTCACGCTTCTCACGCTCCGCTCTCATCTGCTTTTCCATCGCATCCTTAACATCCTTAGGCGGATCTATGTTCTTTACTTCCACTCTGATGATTTTTATACCCCACGGATCCGTTGCAAGGTCGAGCGTTTCTCTCATCTGTGAATTAATGGCATCCCTGCCCGTAAGCGTCGCATCGAGATCCATCGAGCCGACGATGTTTCTTAATGTTGTCGCCGTAAGATTTTCAACTGCATTTATAGGGCGTTCAGCTCCGTAAGTAAGAAGCTTTGCATCCGAAAACATAAGATAAACCACGCTGTCTATCTGCATTGTTACATTGTCCTTTGTAATTACTGACTGCGGAGCAAAATCAATAACCTGCTCTTTCATCGTTACCCTGTTTGCAATCCTGTCGATAAAAGGTACTTTAATATGAAGACCGGTATCCCACACTTCATAGAATGAGCCGAGTCTCTCCACTACATACTGCATTGCCTGCGGAACTATAACAACATTCCTTACAATTACAGCCACGATTACAATAAATAATAATATCAATGCTAAACCCATTTTTCCTCTCCCTCAATTTAAATTACTTGTTTTGAATATATGCAAGGCTGCCCTCTATCTTTACGAGAGTAACCGTACTGCCTGCTTCAACGATCTCCTTTTCGTTTATGTTTCTTGCAGTCCATATTTGTCCGCTGATCGAAACAGCGCCCTTACCTGCAAGTGCATCTATAGTTTCGCAAACGGTAAATTCTTTTCCTATGTATCTGTCAAGATTTGTCGGAATCTTATTGTCTTTGAGCTTGGTATCCCATATTTTTTTGCAAATAACCATCAGCACCGCCGATGACACAATAAATACTGCTACTTGAACAGCTGTACCTGCGCCGAGCGCAAGCGCTATAAGCGCAATACCTGCCGCTGCCGCAAACCATATCGATACAAGTGCCACGGTACATATCTCGATCACCGTGCAGGATACAAGTATCAAGATCCACAAAAGTAACAAATTATCCCCTCCTTGTCAATCATTTCTCTATCAATATTTTAGCCCGATGCGGTAACAGCTTATCAATTTTTAAAACATCAAAAGCTGTAACACGAATACTCCATCAATCGACTGCTGCAATATTCTTTAAAAAGTCGTCCTTTGCAGCATGATATTCATCATAATCATTGCACACTGCGAGAACTATGCAGTTATCCACCCGTTCCACTATCGCATCCGAGAGCTTATTCACTTCTCCGGGAACATAATTTTCAAAGCTTTTAATCTGCGCTGCAATGCGAGCCTTGAGTACTTCCGTGACTTTTTCCGCCTGAGCGTCACTGTCCACCGAAACAACTGCTATTTCTTCTGCCGTTGCTCCCGTGCTCATATACACCGCAAGGTCGTCATAATCATCATCCGTAAGCCCATAAAGTCCGTAAAGCACCTCTGCTGTATCTTCATCTACCTCCGACATCATATCCGTAAATGTAATATTTGCCGCAAGGTGCTTTGCAAAATCCTCCTCATCCAGTTCCCTTGCATATTCGTTTTCAACGCCTGTGCTGCCGCAGGCTGCACATCCGAAAATCTTATAACCATCAATAATACCGCAAAATATTTTTTCATTTCTGCTCTCCCTCTTTTACTATATATCTATAGCCTATTTGATCAAAAAACTCCGTAATACGCTTACAGCTACGGTGTGAGCCTTGCAAGCTCTGCCGCCCATTTTTTGCAATATTCCTTGTTCATATGTACGCCATCCGTAGTAGCCTCATCGACAAGCTCTCCGTTTTCATTAACAAGCGGCGCATCGGCATTGACATATGTAACATCATTATTCTCCGCAATCTCAAGTATATGCGTATTATACCAATAAATCTGTGCATTGTTTACATATTCATGGCTTTCCGACTTTCCATGCGTCACCGGCAGCAGCGCCTGAACATATATTTTTGCCGCAGGCTGTTTTGCTTTCACTGTCGCTATCAAGGAATTGTATTCTTCAACATAATCATCTATATATTTCATGCCAAGCTCATTCAGCCCCAGCCCTATATATACACGGCTATACTCTTTATCGTCAAGCACATCGTAAACGGACACCTCCGT
>CAYRZK010000207.1:0-2354 GCA_964428785.1 uncultured Oscillospiraceae bacterium
CGGCATCTACACTTTCCGGTGTTTCGCCCGTCATATAACGCCTGTCAATACATATTTCACATCTTCTCGGATAATTATTTACCGGAATTCCGGCATTTATTTTAGTTACTGCAAGATGTGTCTGTCCGAGTGATGTGCTCGGTCTTTCCTTAAGCTCATCGGCGAGATTGTGAAGCGCTGCTACTGCTTTCATAGCTTTCTTTATAGCATCCTCACCGCCGTAAACATTTTCCGGATCGCTTTCAGGTCCCTTTATATCCTCCGAAGCATGTCCGCCGTCACCATGTACCACTATTCTGCATGGGTATGTTCCGCCGTGACCGACAAGCATATCCATGTCGGTAGGCTCCATGCTTATGCCAAAATCACCTTTCAGCACTCCCTCTTCAAGAAGCGGCAGAATTCCGTATTCGCCGCCGTTTTCTTCATCGGATACAAAATTGAGCGTTATACTCCCTTTAGGATCGAAACCCATTTCTTTAAGGAACTTAACCGCCATTACAGCCGCTGCATCTCCGCTCTTCATATCGCTCGAACCTGCTCCGTATGCCCATCCGTCTTTTATCTTTCCCGACCACGGATCTATACTTTCATCAGTAGTTTCTGCCGGTGGGAATACATCAAAATGACCATTGAAAAGGAATGTCTCTCCTTCTCGGCTTCCTTTCCACTCCGCAATAATATTAGGTCTGTCTTTTTGATATTCATACACCTTGATAGGTATATCTGCGCTTTCAATCCACCGCATTATAGTTTTGGCATTGGGCAGCTCTTTTCCTGTAGGACTCGGTGACTGTAATATTTCAACAAGGCATTTTAATGCTTCGTCTTTATTTTCATCTACATATTTTTCAATAAGCTCAAATGTTAGCATTCTTTACTCTTCTCCAACCATCCATTTAATGATTAATTCATCGTACACTCCGCTGTCCTTAACATTCTGAAGACCTGTGTTAATCTTCTCAAGGAGCTCTAAGTTCCCCTTTTGTACTGCAAATCCCATATCTTCCGATGATTCAATATCGCATGCCAGCTTTATCTTACCCTCATGCTGCTTGATATAAGCGTTTACTACATCGTTACCTGATACAACCGCATCAATATCTCCGTTTATGAGCTGAAGAACACAAACATCAAATCCATCAAGAATAACTGCTTCCTTAATCTTTCCTTCTTCCTTAAGGGCAGTAATTTCATCTGCATAGTTTGAGCCTATCTGGCTTGCTACTACAGTTTCCGGTGTGAACGAATCTTCGCCTGTAATTTCATTGTTATCAGCCGCTACAAGGATTGCCTTTCCGCCTGTATAATAAACATCTGAGAAATCAACCTTTTCTGCACGTTCAGGGTCTCCGCACCACATTCCTGCCGCAATGATATCACCGTTGCCTGCTTCGAGTGCCGGAATGAGTGATTCAAACGGCATATCAACAAATTCTACCGCAAATCCCTGATCTTCGGCGATTGCCGAAATAAGATCCATGTCAAAGCCGATGATGTTTCCGTCTTCGTCAACAGTATCGAATGGCGGGAATGTTGCTTCTGTAAGCACTTTATAAGTAATTACATCGTCTTCTCCGCCGCCACATGCTACCATACCGAGTACCATCATTAAAACTAATACAATTGCCAATAATTTTTTCATTTTTCTTTCCTTTCTTACTATATAATTTCGGGTAAACTAAACTATTTTGTATCTTACGACATCATTTTAACCATTGTAAGCATATATACTATAATGCAGTTGATATAATTATCAATTAACACATGCTCAGTCTTGCATGCAATATCTAAATTGCCCGGTCCATACCAAGGCATCACAGTTCCCAGTGCTCTCTTAATATAGGCTGCATCTGCACCGCCCACCTTTCCGATATGTTCAGGCTCCGTTCCGAGGACTGCCGCAGAAGCTTCATGAATTGCCTTTACGATATCGCTGTTTTCATCTACAGAAAATACCGGTGTATCAGGCTCATAATGAGGCTCATATTCATAAGTGAATGTAGGATCATCGAGCTTGATTGCCTCAAGTGCATTTATGATTTCCGCATCCACCGATTCAGGTGTTTCATTTGGCATATATCGTCTGTCCATTACGATTTCACATCTTCTCGGATAATTATTGACAGCAATACCTGCATTTATCTTTGTTACGGCGAGATGTGATTTACCGCATCTTGTTTCAGGCTTTTTGTCAATCTCTTCGGCAAGCTTGTTGAGTGCCGCCACAGCCTTCATAGCTTTCTTGATTGCATCCTCACCACCATAAATATTATCCGGATCATTCATATTAAGATTTCTGCCGGCATAGCCTCCGTCACCATATACGATAACCTTGCAAGGCTTAGTACCGC
>CAYRZK010000208.1:0-2341 GCA_964428785.1 uncultured Oscillospiraceae bacterium
GGATATGTGTGTATAGGTGTTTGCTGTGGAACAAGCGCCGGATAAGTATGCGAGCTGAGTATATAGGATTTACTTGAGTGTTATGCAAGCGATATTAAAATTGTGAAAGAAAAGGAGAAAACAGCTTGAGAATAGATAAGTTTTTAAAGAATTCACGCTTGATAAAAAGAAGAACAATAGCAAAAGAAGCGTGTGATCAGGAAAGAATTATGATTAACGGCAAAGCGGCAAAACCGGGTACGGAAGTTAAAATCGGAGATGTTATAAACATTAGATTCGGGACAGGCGAGCTTACGGTGCGTGCGCTCAAGCTTACCGAATCGACCAAAAAAGAAGACGCTGCACAGATGTATGAGATAATTGAAAATTAGAATAGATATATGTGTGAAGTATGATTTAATGAGATGCTCATAATTATGCTTGGTGTTTCAGATGCTTCTACTGATTAGAATCAAAGCCTTGAACGGTGTTGCGAATACAAGAACGAAACAAGCTAAAAGAATAAGAGATAAAACGGAATATTCCATTAATCCGTATAAAAGCGTTGATAGTGGTTTTTGAATATTGTTGGATGGAGGAAGTGCGATGCAGCTTTGGCAGATCGCATTTCCTCCTTTTTTTATGAGGTAAAGCTGCACAGGGATATCAGCTGCCGATTTGGGCAGCTGGCAGGCGCTTGGCAAGCCTGTTCCAAATAAGCGGTATTAGCAGTGTTTGTACGGGAATTGTAATAATGCATTTAACGATGCGTCCTGGAAGCAAAGCGATAAATGCGTTGCCGTAAAGCATGCTTAGCCAGTATGTATTGAGGCACAAGTCGATACAGAGCACAACTATAGAGCTTGCGATAAAAGCTGTACGAAAGCTGACGGTGCGCTTATAAAATACAGCTCCGAATATCAATCCCGTCAATGCGGCGCTTATTGTAAATCCGGGGAAAAACGGCCCTGATGGAAAAAGCGCTGCGCCGATAAGGTCTCCTATTGCATAAGTTGCTGCTGCTGCGAGAGGGCCATGCATGATTCCGGCTAATGATATAGGAATAAAGCCGAAGCCTATACGGATAAATGTTGTTGTTATTGAACAAAACCGTGTAAGTATGATCTCAAGAGCAAGGAGAAAAGCAAGCGTACATAGCTTATAAGTGTTATTTTTGGACATAGAAAATCCTCCTTTCTCATTTGAGTAATCACACTACCAATGCCGAGAAAAAAGAAATTGAAAAACAAGAACTGCAGATAAATGCAAAGTATCTTATTAGACCATATTCAAAATCTCAGTGCGGTAGCGGACGCAATATTATACTGCGGGCACAATGTACCACTTCGTTCACAGGCGACATCCCATCCTGTGACACTAAACACACAATATTTACTCTACGCAAAAAACATTTTATCACATGCATATGATATAAGACAACACAAAAATGAAGAGACCTTTGCGTTTTTGCACTGAGGCTTTTGCATTGCTTTAATACTAATGGGCGAGTTCCGTATGAAAAAGAAGCCCGGTAGCGGTCGAGCTTCAAGACATAAATGCAATAGTTGTGGTTAAAGAATGTTTGCAAAGGTCACCTTTTCATCATCATATAAGCAGCTTAGCTGTTTTTGAAGATATGCAAGCTCGCTTAAAGCATCCGAAAGCTCTTTGGTTTCTATATAGCGCTCAGTCTGTACGAATGTACCGTCGATTTCGTTCAACTTAGACGATGATAAGAAGAAGTTGGCGGTATTGCGATATTTATCCCATTTGCTTTGGAATTCTGCAAATTCGGTTGCGGCATATTCCCAGTTTTCATTTTTTACATTATATATAATATCGTTTTCTATAGTGTCGGAAAATGAAGCTATGGTTTTGCCGGAAAAAGCAAAAAATCCCAGCCAGATAACAATAAGTGAAAGCATGATTGTAATTGATGTTATAAGCGAGCGCATTTAATGGAACACCTCCTCTATCATTCCGTTTTTTGTACGGCAGTATACATGCATCTGACGCTTTTCGTCGCCAAAAACCATAAAGACCTCTTTAAGTGACTCTATCCCAAGCGATTTCAGATTTTTCATAAGTACCTTTTTGCTGTAACCCATAGCTGAAAGATTGCTCTCATAAAGAAATCCGTCGGCAACAATAACAAGCGGCATTGCGGAAACATCCGTAGAAATGTTCATGTCTTCGGCAGTCAGCGGTCTTTTTTCGGGACGCTGTATAATAGAAAGCGAACCGTTGGATTCCATTATCGCATAGTCAACATCGGTAATAGACGGAACATTACCTATTCGCAGCTGTTCCATGAGATCGTTTAAGGTTATTCGCTGTGCCTTTAATTCGTTCTCATTAATTC
>CAYRZK010000209.1:0-2338 GCA_964428785.1 uncultured Oscillospiraceae bacterium
GCTCTACAGAGGCTGATCCTTTTGAGGGAAAAATTTCAAACGAATCGCTTGTAGGTGCGGCGCTCCTTGGAAAGGCTGTAGGAGAGACCGTAGAAATCGTAGTTCCCGACGGAATTGTGAATTATCAGGTAGTTTCGATCGGTTAAATAGTACCGTAAGGAGCTGCTGTAAAGATAAAAGAGCCTCAAAGCTTGAAGAAATTTAGTGAGGTAAATAAAATGACAGAAGAAAGAAATGTAAATGTAAACCCGGAAGTGGAAGAAGAAGTATCGGAAGCGCAGCTTACAGAGCAGAGGCAGATCAGAAGAGAAAAGCTCAGAAAGCTTCAGGAAATGGGCAGAAATCCGTTCCTCGTAGAAACTTGGAATGTAGAAGCATACAGCACAGAAATCAAGGAGAATTTTGAAGCTTGGGAAGGCAAGCATGTTTCAATTGCCGGTCGTATCATGGCTAACAGACACATGGGTAAGGCTTCGTTTATTGATATCCTTGATAAGAACGGAAGAATCCAGATACATGTAACACAGGATAAGCTTACTCCGGAAGAATATGAAATCTTCCTTACTTATGATATCGGAGATATCATCGGTATCGAGGGTAATGTATTTAAGACTAAGAGAGGCGAAATTTCAGTAGAAGCCGAGAAGATTGTACTCCTTTCAAAGTCACTTCAGGTGCTTCCTAACAAGTGGCACGGTCTCAAGGACATAGATCAGAGATACAGACAGAGATATGTTGACCTTATCATCAATCCTGAAGTAAGAGAAATGTTCTATAAGAGAGCAGCTATCATCAAGGAAATCAAGAGAGTTCTCGAAGATGAATTCGGATATCTTGAGGTAGACACACCTATCCTTACAACAATTGCAGGCGGCGCTAATGCAAGACCGTTCAATACACACCACAACACTCTTGATATCGACATGAAGATGAGAATATCAAACGAGCTCTTCTTAAAGAGATGTGTTGTAGGCGGACTTGACAGAGTATATGAAATGGGTAAGATGTTCCGTAACGAGGGTATGGACCGAAACCACAATCCTGAATTCACATCAATGGAATGTTATGCTGCATATACTAATATGGAATTCGTAATGGAGGTTACCGAAAGAGTCGTTTCACAGGCTGCAATGAAGGCAAACGGTTCATATATTATTAACTACCAGGGCAAGGAATTCGACCTGACTCCGCCATGGAGAAGACTCAGAATGGATGAGGCTGTAAAGGAAATCACAGGTGTTGACTTTGCGACTATCAATACAGATGAAGAAGCAAGAGCAGCAGCTATTGCATATGGCATGGATGCTGATGAAGTTAATAAGTGGACAAGGGGAAAGATTTTAGCAGAGATGTTTGAGGAATATGTTGAAGATGTTCCTGGATATCTTGATGGTCCTGTATTTATCGTAGGACATCCGGTAGAAATCTCGCCGCTTGCAAAGAGAGATCCACAGGATCCTAGAATTACAAGAAGATTTGAAGCATATGTTAACTGCTGGGAAATCGCAAATGCATTCTCCGAATTAAACGACCCTATCGACCAGTACGAAAGATTTGCAGAACAGCAGGCACAGCTTGAATCCGGCGAGGACGACGAAGCGCATCCAATGGATCTTGACTTCGTAAACGCTCTTGAAGTTGGTCTCCCACCAACAGGAGGTCTTGGTATAGGCATTGACAGAGTAATCATGCTCGTAACGAATGCTCCGTCAATCCGTGATATCATGCTCTTCCCGACAATGAAGCCGATCGAATAAGTAATAACTTAATATCTTGTCAAAATTTAAAAATTAGGTATCTCAGCATTGGTAGCAGGTACTTAGAAAAAGGCTTTTGGCAAATGTGTTGGTGCGGCGCAAAACAATAAAATATCATTAGGTATTTTCAGGGGAAGAAAAGGCAACATTTTCTTCCCCGTTTTTACATTTTCTTAATACAAAATTCAAAAGCCGCATAATCAACCACAACCGACATTGTGACTAACCAATTTTCTATCTAAAGCAGCTTATAAAAGGATTATCGCTATTTCGTATCTAGGCTATATCTCCAAATTTATGCTGTTCCAAAGAAGAAGTGAGTGCAAAGCAAATTAAAAAACCTCGACTGCCTTATCACCTTTCATCAGCGTGAGTTGGAAAAACTCCAAAATATCAAGCATGCATTGGTAGAAAAAATGTTTATTTGAAATCTACCTGCCGGTCGGCAGGCAGGTGATTAAAAAGATGTTCTACCTGCCGGACGAGCAGGTGTTTAGGAGGAAGAATGAAAATGTCAAAACTTAAATTATTTCACGGTACTCCTGACGAAATCGTGGTACCGACATACGGCAAAGGTGAGG
>CAYRZK010000210.1:0-2337 GCA_964428785.1 uncultured Oscillospiraceae bacterium
GTATACATCTGGACGAGGACGGACACGCAAAATTTCTCGTTATTGTGGTTGACGGTTTGTTCCACCATAATTTTGCATAAGTGTTGCCATATCCGCTTTTAGGACGAATATCTTCCGGCAAGTCGTTTTTAGACTGCCCATCCTCCAAAGCCTGCATTATTTTTATCAAATGTTTGCCGTTTTTCGGCGCACTGTGCTCCTCGACTACTGTGATATCTTTATCTCTTACAAATTCAAGAAAATCATTTGTAACATCAGCAGCATAATTACTTTTTTTCTCGCCGCTCGCTAATTCAGGTAAGTCGCCTATAGCATCTTTTAGTGTTACATATGGCTTTAAACCATTACCGTGAGTGGGAGTGGGGGAGATGAAGTTGTTTTTTCCTTTAATGCCTACAAGGATGACCCTTTCTCGATGTTGCGGAACACCATAATCCGCTGCGTCTAAAATGTCATGCTTTAAATCATAGCCAAGTTCTTCAAATTCGGCTTTGATTTGCTGAAACAGTTTTCCTTTATTCATGCTGAGTATTCCCGTGACATTTTCAAAAACAAATGCTTCGGGCTGCAAAATTTTAAGCACTCTTTTGTATTGCATAAATAAATTCGCTCTTGCATCATTTTGTCTTTTGCCGAGCGTGGAATATGATTGACATGGAGGACCGCCTACTATAATATTTACTTTTTGACCTTCCAAGGCCTTTTCCAACACATCTTCGGTTAAATCATTTATATCACAATTTAACATTTTGACATCCGGATAATTCAATGTATATGCAATGGAAATATCTTTTTCTATTTCATTGGCTGCAATAATATTGAATTGAGGAAGTATTGAAAAGCCATAGCTTAACCCGCCAACACCGGCAAACAAATCCACTATATTATACTGCTTCATATTCACTTTCTCCTAATTTAATGCTTTAGTAAGCCTGTTAGCAAATCAGATAGTCGTTTCCTATATTCACAAAACACTTTATGATTTCGTTAATATTCGTTATCAATCACAAAATAGATTATCATGTTAACATATATTCATATATATTTTACCATACTAAAATAAATCAATGCAACTGCGGTATGTGCAGATGCTGCAAGCTACAGGTATATGTAGATGCTGTAGGCAGTATGCTATATGCAGCATGTTTCCGATTGTGGGAAGTATACTGGTGCCACAGCCGTATTCTGCGTTGACATGTGGTACACTTCCCTCGTTATTTGAAATTCTAAAACTTTCCGCCTTTTCCGCCGTGCTTTGTGCCGGAGGACGAGCTGTGTGTGCTGCTTTCCGAAGAGCTTTCTTTCTTTGGCTTTTCCGTTCTTGTAACGGTGTGGTATAGGAACAGCTCACGGCTTTCGGTGATATTCATACTTCCTTTTTTTACATAATTGTTTGCTGCTGCCTGCGGGCGAACTGTTTTTAATTTACCCTTCATATGTCCGACAATGATTATTGCCATGACAAAGCCGATGACAATAGCTATCGGAATCCATATAATCGACAATGGTTCACGAGGGAGAGTATCACGGCTGTACGGAGTCCCTGAGTGTGCCTGCGTAATAAAATCATCGCACAATTCGGCATACTTTACAAATGCATAGGCATAGTTACCGTCCGATAAATCGTATACGATCTGCTCGCCGATATAATCAAGCCCTGCATCGGTGAAAACGGTTATACCGTATCCGAAGGTGGTTATGTACCAATCATGCTCCTCCATGCTGATGAGCAGCATTAAACCGTCCTTGCTGTCGCCGTATCCGAAATTACATTCCTCATAAAGCCAATCTGCATATTCTGCGACCGGATAGCCTGCCGTATCATATGCAGTTGCAACCACGATATCCATATTTTGGCGCAAACTGATTTCATCGAGTTTTTCTATCAGCATAGCTTCTTCGCTGTCTGTCAACAGATCCGCCATATCTATCACACGACAGTATTCATCGGCAAACCCATCGGTTTCCGTTGCAAATGCGGGAAGCACCGTGCCTAAGCAGAGGACAAAAACAAATAAAATTATATATATTTTCTTTTTCATTACTTCGCCCTCCTTTAAAGTATCCCCATCATATACAGCAAACAGATAATACAGTATGATGCAGCGCTGAGTGCCGCAGTAAGGCAAAGTGTCCATTTTGCAGCGGCAGCTTTATCGACAGGCAGATCACCGACAAATTTGCCTGTTTGCCCGTTCATTGCAAAAACATACTTGTTTCCTTTCCAAGTGGTGTTTAACAACCAAACAGGATAGAGCGCATATCGTGCCTTGCCTCCGCAAAGCTGAATATTGCTGTTTTCGGCATAAACCGTCGCATATCCCTGAACAGTATCGG
>CAYRZK010000211.1:0-2335 GCA_964428785.1 uncultured Oscillospiraceae bacterium
GTCATTACACCGGCTGCAAATCCGAGCAGCACTCTTTGCATATTTCGCCTTAATTCTCCTTTTAAAAAGAACACTCCGCCGGCTCCTAAAGCAGTTCCTATAAAAGGCAGTAATACTACACTGCAAATTTGTATATTCATATAAGGATATCCTCCTGATGTTATCATTATATTCTTATATGTAAATTATGCTCGGCGCCGGCAAATAGTTTTACCGTTTCATCGTTTTTTCGGCAATATTGTCCATTTCTCATTGATTTTTCCTACAGATGATTTATGATATTATATATTAGCAAACTAAATTCACAGCAGCATGATACCGTTAAACGGCAGACTGCCGCTTAACATTTATAACATTTATAGTACTTATTTTATTATACGCACATTTTCACACAGCATCGGCTGTAAGGATATAAAAATACCATGAACAAAACTCTAATTCGTCAAAAAGGCATCGCCGCCAGAAACAGCTTATCGCCTGAAAAACGCAGTGAATTTTCGGAAGAAATATGTCGCAAAATCATTACAAGCACTGATTTTAAACATGCCAAAGCGATTATGCTTTATAGTAGCATACGCAGTGAGGTATGTCTCGATTCGCTTGAAAAGTACATCGAAGCAGAAAACCTTTTCTCTGCCAAACGCCTATGCTATCCGCATTGCATCAGCAACTCGGAGATGCTTGCGCTTGCGCCTAATGACACATCAGCTTGGACAAAAGGCTTGTTTGGTATTCCCGAACCTGATCCTGATTTTTCAAGCATAATTACCCCCTCCGACATTGAGCTTGTCATCTGCCCATGCACTGCATTCGACACGCAATGCAATCGGCTCGGAATGGGCGCCGGATATTACGACCGCTTTCTTCCTCAATGCATAAATGCCACAATAATCGCAGTCGCCTTTGAATGTCAAAAATCCGATTACCTCCCTGTGCAGCCGCACGATATACCTGTAGACTCGATTATTACAGAACAAAATATCTATAATTCTCACGATACTGTAATTGTTTAACGACATTTGCTCATCCCAGTATGCCAGCTCAGCGCCACGCAAGGCAATGCAAAGCATATTTATGATAGCGCTAAAAAACGCTACGATCGTTTAAACCGCAGCGTTTTTCATATTTTTTCTTCTATCAAATTGTTCCGAATGTATCGTCATCCGTTTCAGGATTGATTAGTTACCCATCTGCTTTGCAACTTCCTCTGCAAAGTTTTCTTCTTTCTTTTCGATACCTTCGCCTACTTCGAATCTTACCATTGAAGCCACTCTGATTGCCTTTCCGAGCTCCTTTGCTACTCCGTCAACATACTGAGCTACAGTGATGTCTCCGTTCTTAACAAACTTCTGATCTACAAGGCATACTTCTTTCTTGATAGCCTTGAGCTTTCCAGGGATGATTCTGTCAAGCATCTCAGGCTTCTTGCCTTCGTTTAAGAGCTGTTCTCTTGCAATCTTTTCTTCAGAAGCGAGCCATTCAGGGTCTACTTCGTTTTCATCAACATATCTTGGGTTCATCGATGCAACCTGCATAGCTACATCCTTACCTACTGTTTCAACCTCTGCTGCTGTTGCTTCTGTTTCAAGACCAACGATAACACCGATCTTGCCGCCGCCGTGAACATATCCAACATATACACATGCAGGGTCAGCAAAGTTAGCATATCTTCTAACATTCATGTTTTCGCCGATCTTAGCGATCTTGCTGTTAAGAGCATCCTTAACAGTGCCTTCGCCTTCATAAGGAAGAGCCATGAACTTATCCATATCTCCGCTTGCATCAGCATCAATAGCCATGTTTGCCAGAGTATCTACAAATGCTACGAACTCTTCATTCTTAGCAACGAAATCTGTTTCTGAGTTTACTTCGATAACTGCAGCCTTCTTAGCGTCAGCTGAGAAAGCGAGCTTTACGAGACCTTCTGCTGCAACTCTGCCTGCTTTCTTGGCAGCCTTAGCAAGTCCCTTTTCTCTGAGAAGTTCTACTGCCTTATCCATATCGCCTTCTGCTTCGATAAGAACTTTCTTGCAATCCATCATACCTGCGCCTGTCATTTCACGCAGTTCCTTTACCATAGCTGCTGTAATGTTTGCCATTTTGTATTCCTCCAAATCGTTTTTTAGAATTGTTTATTGAAATTATTCTGCATCTGCAGCTTCAACTGCTTCTTCAACTACAGCTTCTTCTGTAGTTCCTTCGTCAAAGCTTTCGCCCTGATTAGCCTCGATAATAGCATCAGCCATTCTTCCTGCGATGAGCTTTACAGCTCTGATAGCATCATCATTTGCAGGGATAACATAATCAACATCATCAGGATCACAGTTAGTATCAA
>CAYRZK010000212.1:0-1919 GCA_964428785.1 uncultured Oscillospiraceae bacterium
TAAAATTCTTTCTTATATTCTAAAAATCTGTCTTCCTCCAATGCCTTTCTTATGTTTTCCATCATTTTAATCAAAAAATGTAAATTATGATTTGAAAGCAGCATAGCCGAAAGCATTTCATCCGCTTTAAAAAGATGTCTGAGATAAGCCTTGGAATAATTCCTGCATGTATAGCAATCACATTCCGGATCAAGAGGCTCCCAATCTCTTTCATATTTAGCATTCTTGATATTCACTCTGCCGTGCGAAGTCATAGCAAGCCCATGCCGTGCAATTCTTGTAGGCAATACGCAATCAAACATATCCACACCAGCTTCAACACCCTCAAACAAATAATCCGGAGTACCTACTCCCATAAGATATCTCGCTTTATCCTCAGGCAGATATGGAGTACATTCGTAAAGCACATCAAGGAAAAGTTCCTTGGGCTCGCCTACCGAAAGACCGCCTATAGCATATCCCGGCAGATCCATCTCAACAATCTGCTTAGCGCTTTCATATCTCAAATCTTTATACATGCCGCCCTGCATTATCCCAAAAAGCGACTGATTTTCGACATTTTTATGATACTCCTTACATCGTGCCAGCCATCTTGTTGTTCTTTCAAGCGAATTCTTTACATATGATCTGTCAGCAGGATAAGGTGCACACTCGTCAAAGGCCATCATAATATCAGAGCCGAGGGCATTTTGTATTTCCATAGACTTTTCCGGGGAAATCATATGAAGCGAGCCGTCTATATGTGAACGAAATCTCACGCCTTCTTCCGTAATCTTCCTCAATTTCCCAAGCGAAAACACCTGAAATCCACCGCTATCCGTAAGAATAGCCCGATCCCAGTTCATAAATTTATGAAGCCCTCCGGCTTCTCTTACAATTTCATGACCTGGACGCAGATAAAGATGATATGTGTTTGAAAGTATTATATTTGCGCCCATTTCTTTTACCTGTTCAGGCCGCATTGCCTTTACAGTTGCCTGAGTACCTACCGGCATAAACACCGGCGTTTCAATATCTCCATGCGGCGTATGAACACGCCCACGCCGAGCCTTTGTACGGCTGTCTTTTTTTATAAGCTCATATGTTACTGCATTTTTTACAGTCATGTATTTCTCCTTTTGCTTCAATAATTTTCGTTGTTTGCATGACACTCCGCAGCTTGTCTTAAAAATGCAGCATCAGTTAACTGCTATTTAACACTGCATCAAGCTGTAAACCGTTCCGTTTATTCTATAAGCATAGCATCTCCATAGCTGAAGAATCTGTACTTTTCAGATACCGCAGTTTCATAAGCCTTCAAAATTCCCTCTCTGCTGTACAGTGCCGATACGAGCATCACAAGCGTTGATTTCGGCAGATGGAAATTTGTAATCAGGCTGTCAATAATCTTAAATTCGTATCCCGGATAAATAAAAATCCCTGTGCTTCCGCCTCCGGCTTTTACTTCATATTCGCCTGTTGCTTCATTCAGCACTGCCGCACTTTCGAGCGTTCTTGTTGAAGTTGTTCCAACGGACACTATACGACCACCGGCTTTTTTTGTCTCATTAACAAGCTTCGCCGTTTCTTCATCAACATGATACTCTTCGAAATGCATTTTATGCTCTTCGATATTTTCAACTTTTACCGGTCTGAATGTACCGATACCGACATGCAGTGTAACATATGCCAGCTTAACACCTTTCTGCCTTGCCTTTTCAAGAATTTCCGGCGTAAAGTGCAAGCCTGCCGTAGGCGCTGCCACCGATCCCTCTTCCGCTGCATATACGGTCTGATATCTATCCTTATCTTTTGCTTCACTTTCTCGTTCAATATACGGCGGGAGCGGCATTTTTCCAAGTTCTTCAAGCCTTTCCATAAAAATCCCTTCATACTTGAACTCTACGAGCCTCGTACCTTCAGCTCCATATTCAAGCACT
>CAYRZK010000212.1:1929-2324 GCA_964428785.1 uncultured Oscillospiraceae bacterium
AAAAAGCTTATCGTCCGAGAAAGAAATAACATCGCCGGGTTTAACTCTTTTTCCCGGTTTTACCATAGTTTCCCACTTATCACCGTCAATGCGCTTGATCAGGAGAAACTCTATCTTAGCTCCCGTACTCTTTTTGGTTCCGTACAATCTTGCCGGAATCACCTTGGAATTATTCATTACAAGGCAATCTCCGGGGTTAAGATAATCTACAATATCGTAAAAATGTTTGTGTTCAAGCTCGCCTGTAGTCCTGTGAACAACAAGCAAACGAGAAGCATCTCTTTGCTCAGTCGGCTGTTGAGCTATCAGCTCTTCCGGTAAAAAATAATCAAAATCATTAATATGCATAATGCACTTCCATTCTATATCACAAAATTTACTGACCGCCACCATTC
>CAYRZK010000213.1:0-2289 GCA_964428785.1 uncultured Oscillospiraceae bacterium
AATATATATCGTATGAACGTTCACCACGATTAGTCTGTTCTACTACATATGGTATTAACGGCATATATAACCCTCCATTATTTTTCTAATCTCTTTATTCCCCGAAACAACTATTTAATAACAGCATTTTCAAAAATACAGTCAATAGCCTTTCTCATCTGAATATCTCTTGAAACCATGCCGAGTTCTCCGCCGAGCATTCCTCTGAGCTGTTCAGCATCCACTCTGTACTGTACTGCCATCATTTCAAGTTCCTTTGTAATTTCTTCATCTGTAGCTTCAAGACTTTCAGCTTCTGCAACTGCCGAGAGAAGCATCTTTGTCTTTACTGCTCTTTCACAATCTTCCTTGATCTGTTCTTTAACATCATCAATAGTAGTCTTTGTGAGCTCGAAATACTTGTCAAGGTCAAGTCCCTGATATCTGAGCTGATAATCAAATTCCTTGATTCTTGCGTCCATTTCGTCTTCGATCATGATTGCAGGAGCTGTGAAGTCGTTCTTTTCATAAACAACCTTGATGGCTTCGTTCTTCATTTCGTTCTCGGCCCTTGCAGCATTAGCCTTTGCAAGACCTTCCTTAACATCGTTCTTGTATTCTTCGAGTGTATCGAATTCGGAGATATCCTTTACGAATTCGTCATCAAGCTCCGGAAGCTCTTCTACCTTAACTTCGTGTACCTTACACTTAAATACTACAGCTGCGCCTGCAAGCTCTTCTGCCGGATAATCCTCAGGGAATGAAAGCTCTACATCCTTATCTTCTCCGGGTGCAACGCCTACAAGCTGTTCTTCAAAGCCCGGAATGAATGTGCCCGAACCGAGTGTGAGCGGGAATCTTTCTGCTGTTCCGCCTTCAAACTGTTCTTCGCCCTTGAATCCTGCATAGTCGATAACCACAGTATCTCCAAGCTCAGCAGGTCTTTCAACTACTGTAAGACGAGCATTTCTCTTCTGAATAGCCTTAAGCTCATCCTCGAGCATTTCATCTGTCACTTCATATTCGACCTTTGCAAGCTCAACGCCCTTGTAATCCTTAATTTCAATTACAGGATAACATTCAACCTCTACAGTGATTGTAAAGCCTTCGCCCTTCTTAAGCTCTGTAAAATCAGCAACAGGTCTGTTGATAACATCAAGCTTGAGCTCATCGAGTGCTACAGGATAGTTTGTTCCGAAAATTTCGTTTACAGCGTCTTCCCAGAAGATGCCTTCGCCGTAATTTGCTTCGATAAGCTTTCTCGGAGCCTTACCCTTACGGAAACCATCTACAGGATACTTATCCTTGCTGCTCTGATACGCCTTAATAACAGCACTCTCGAATTCTTCGGCAGTGATGTCCATTGTAAACTTTGCAATATTCTGTTCCTTTGAAATAAGTGTAGTTTTCATTTTAATATATATCCTCCTAAAATTGTAAACTCATTTAGTATCGATTCTCGAATTCAAACGATAATCTTATACATTATACCGCCACATTGCAAAAAAGTAAATGTTTTAGCCCTAAAATTAGGTGAAAAATAGGTGAAACTATTTAAAAAAGAGCGTTTTTGCTAAAAAATACGCTCTTTTTTGCTATATTTTTGATTTTACTTTGATAAAAGCTCAAGTCCCCGTGCATATTTGCTCTTTACATCGGCTTCAAGACCATATGTTGCCTTTATCGTCTCGCTGAGCTCTTCGAGCGTATCTCTGTCACCCGAAAACAGCTCGAATTCAATCTCCGAGATAGGTGCGCTTCCGCATTTCGTAATCACTTCTCCGTTATCAATGGATACCTCTATGATCGCCTTGCCCGTATCTATCCTGAAACGCCGTCTTACAATGCCTACCTCGACACTGCTGAAAAGCGGTTTCTCGCCCACGAGCTTTATGACATCTCTTCCTATTTCGCTTTCCTTGAAAATATTAACATCCGGCGCCAAAAGACATTCGTTTCCGTCGATAGGAACATTGATTTCGCCTCGTATATGCGTATCTCCTTCTGTCCTTCCCGACCATTTAAGTGTAGCCACAGCATACTCGCCTTCGATTCTCACTCTGAATGCAATATCATGCTTGAGCAGTACTCCGTCTTCGGTATCAAAATATGCCGACTTCATATACAAAGTCTCTTTTGTGCCTTCCTCTTCCATGGATGTAAGGTATCTGTCCTCCCACAATCTATCGGCTGTTTCCTTATCAGGAACGAGATACTTAACTTCTATTTCCATTCGCATTTCCTCTTCAAATTCAAAAATATTTTGGCAGTCCCACTGCCTTTCAATCCCCAATTTGAGCTGAATTAAAA
>CAYRZK010000214.1:0-2276 GCA_964428785.1 uncultured Oscillospiraceae bacterium
CATCAAACTTGCGTGTCGAGAAATATACATCTCCGTTCGCTTCATAAGCATATCCCTTATCAATCAATGCCTGCACGAATTCCACGATTTCCGGAATGTGCTCGGAAACCTTCGGATGAACGCTTGCCGGCTTTATATTCAGAGCCTTGGCATCGCTGAAATATTCTTTAATATACTTTTCGGAAACCTCAGGTGCGCTGATGCCCTCTTCCTTGGCACGGTTGATAATCTTATCATCAACATCGGTAAAATTCTGCACGAACTTTACATTGTATCCTTTATATTCAAGATATCTTCTGAGAGTATCAAAAGTAACGAACGGTCTTGCATTTCCTATATGGAAAAAGTTATACACCGTAGGTCCGCACACATAAATCTTAATTTCACTCGGATCTATTGGAACAAACTCTTCTTTTTTTCTTGTCAAAGTGTTATATACTTTCATTTCTTTACCTCTGTATATAAAAATATTAGGCAAGTGTTATACCTGCCTAATATTATATACCGTTTTATATTCTTTTTCAAACAGATTATAGATAGTTCATCGGGTTTTTCGCAACACCGTTTACCACCACTTCAAAGTGAAGATGATATCCTGTCGCATTGCCTGTAATTCCTACCGTTCCGATTACCTCTCCTTTTTGGACATTCTGTCCCACCGTAATGCCTATCGTATCGCAATGTGCATATTTTGTAGCCATGCCGTTGCCGTGATCTATTACGATAAGCTGTCCGTATGTTCCTGACCAGCCGGCACTCACTACAGTACCGCTGTCTGCCGCCATAATGGATGTACCCTTAGGTGCTCTTAGGTCTACAGCTCTGTGGAAGCTTCCGCCTCTTGAACCGAAAGGTGATGACACTTCGATATATGCAAGCGGCAGCTGGAGCTGTCCCGAACCCGACTGTATTGCGATGCTCGATGTACCGGCAAGTGCGATCTGTGTCACAGGCTCCGATAATATCGTTTCAGTAAGAACATTGCTTGCGGTTTCGACACCGTTCTGCTTCGTTCTTTCGACAGTTACTTCCTTGCTTCCCGTCTGACCTATACTCTGTACCTGTATCTGTCCTTTGTACATCTGATCCGTATACTCATATGCGATATCGTACGGTATCGTCTGAGTCTCCGTAACCACCTCCGTTACAGTAACAGTAACAAAAGGATTTTTTTGATAAAGATTGATTTCCTGTCCGATCGAAAGCTTTTGGCTTGCTCCAGGATTCATTTCTTCAAGCTCGTAAACGGAGATATCGTGTGCAAGTGCGATATCCCAAAGAGTGTCTCCGCCTTTTACCGTATATGTCAGCGGCGTCGATGTTCCGTTAAGAATATATCTTACGGCTTCATCCACACTGCAAATATATGTCTCAAGTACGGTTTCATCCTTTAAAGCTTCCTCTGCCGTTATAATATCTCTTTCTTCGTAAAGAATTTCGTCTGCAAATGCGTAATCAACAAGCTCCGATCCCGGTGTACGATATGCCTCGACAAGCCCTGTAACTACAGCTGCCGCATCTTCTTCGTCGCTGACATAAAGAACATCTTCGCCGTTAATTATAATAACATAACCTGTTGAACCGTTAAAACTGCCTTTTTTAGCTGTTACAAGCTTCCCCTTGTTCAGATTGTTCGGTTCGATGTAATCCTCAATAGCTGTAAAGTCAATATTACGCAGATCCCCTATTGCTTCGGCGGTAATTGTATTGATACAACCGCTGCCGCCGTTTTCGCCTGCTGCCACCGTTACCGAAACTGCCGTAAGCAGTGCGGCAAATGCGATGCAGCATGTTTTCATAAGTTTAATCATGCCTTTTTTCCTCACATTTTGATTCGCGGTTTTCTTTTCCGCCCATCTATTGTTACACAAATATTACAAACCTGTCAACCCAAATTAACCAATCTTCACATAACCTTCAAATTGGAAATACCCTTGGATTATCCCTCAAACACTGTAATTTTCAATATTTTCTGGTCTTCAAGAGGCTTATCCATCATATTTCTTTTTACATTCACAATTTTATCCGCTACATCCATTCCTTCCGTAATTTTGCCAAAAGCGGCATACTGTCCGTCAAGATGAGGTGCATCCTCCACCATGATAAAAAACTGGCTTCCTGCCGAGTCCGGATGCATTGCTCTTGCCAACGAAAGAACACCTCTTGTGTGCTTAAGATCGTTCTGAACACCGTTTGCGGCAAATTCACCTTTGATATTATATCCCGGACCGCCTGTTCCTGTTCCATCCGGGCATCCTCCCTGAATCATAAATCCC
>CAYRZK010000215.1:0-2272 GCA_964428785.1 uncultured Oscillospiraceae bacterium
TCTTTGCACAGCTATGGCGGCAACGATCGGTACAGGCAACATCGTAGGTGTTGCAAGTGCCATTACGGCAGGAGGTCCCGGTGCGCTGTTTTGGATGATTGTAGCAGCATGTCTCGGAATGGCGACAAAGTATGCAGAAGGTCTTCTTGCAGTAAAGTACAGAGTTATTGATGATGAAGGCCATGCACTTGGCGGCCCATTCTATTACATAGAAAACGGCATGGGTAAGAATTGGAGATGGCTCGGCAAGCTCTTTGCTTTCTTCGGAGCATGTGCGGGGCTTCTCGGTATCGGTACTATCACACAGGTAAACGGTATTGCAAATGCAGTAAAGGGTGTATTCGATCCGAATAACAGCCATGTTGCTCTTACTATCGGAGAAAACGATTATTCATGGGCTATCGTCATTACAGCGATTGTTGTTGCAGCGACAGTAGCACTCGTGGTTATAGGCGGCATTCAGAGAATTGCAAGCGTAACTACTATAGTTGTACCATTTATGGCTGTTGCTTATGTTGCTGTGTGTGTAGCAATACTTTGCTATCATTCATCAGCAATACCGGGAGCGTTAAAGGCTATTTTTGAAGGTGCATTCGGTCTCAGAGCTATGGCGGGCGGTGCGCTCGGAGCTATGATGATTGCTATGCAGAAGGGTGTTGCAAGAGGTATTTTCTCAAATGAGTCCGGTCTCGGAAGCGCACCTATTGCAGCAGCGGCAGCTCAGACAAAGGAGCCTGTAAGACAGGGACTTGTATCAATGACAGGTACATTTATCGATACAATTATCGTATGTAATATGACAGGTCTTACGATTATGGTAACAGGTGCTTATGATGTGCACCTTGAGGGTGCTGACATAACAAGCTTTGCATTCCAGAACGGACTGCCGTGGGCACCGCAGATCGGTTCTGTAATATTGATGCTTGCGCTTGCATTCTTCGCATTTACGACTATCCTCGGATGGGATTATTATGCAGAGAGATGTCTTGAATATTTAGCGAACGGAAATATGACTGTTGTTAAGGTATACAGATATCTTTACATACTTGCAGTATTCATCGGTCCGTTCCTTACTGTAAAAGCCGTATGGACATTTGCAGATATCTTTAACGGTCTTATGGCATTCCCTAACCTTGTTGCACTCGTTGCATTATCAGGTGTTGTGGCAGCTGAAACCAAGAGCTATTTTGACCGTGTGAAAAAGGGTCTTGTGTCAACAAAGTAATTAAATATAAAATTCATTACAAACGGCAGCATATCACGCATATTGCTGTCGTTTTGACATATTTGTAATAATAGACGATGCTGTAAAATATATTTGATATAGATATAATATATGAATATATTGATAGTGGCGGAGGCAAAGATGTTAAGTACAGAAGGAATCAGAAATAAAGAGGTTATAAATATAGCTGACGGGAGAAGTCTCGGATATGTCGGAGATATTGAAGTCAATTTGGAACTGGGTAAGATAGAAGGAATAGTGCTTCCGGCAGAAAAGGGGTTTTTTGGATTTTTGGGCTCCGGTGAGTCGGATGTTGTTATAAAATGGGAAAATATAAGGACAATAGGCGATGATGTGATACTTGTGGAAATAGTAAACTATTAAAAGAGAAACTTGTATAAGTACACAATATGTTGTATAATAAAGACTGTGCATTTTGCAGACCGTAAGGTTTGAGTGTTATATGAAACATTTTTTTGATAAGCAGCTTTATAGGAGGAGATGCCATTATGAAGTGCCCGTATTGTGATAATCAGGATACGAAAGTAATCGATTCAAGACATACCGAAGAAGGACATGCTATAAGAAGAAGGCGTGAATGTGATAAGTGTAACAAGCGCTTTACTACCTATGAGAAGGTAGAAGAAATGATCTTAATGGTAGTAAAAAAGGATGGCAGCCGTGAGGCTTTTGACAGAAATAAGATCTTAAGCGGCATAGTTAAAGCGTGCGAGAAGCGTCCTGTATCAATGGCAGCAATAGAGCATGTTGTGGATGATATAGAGCGTGGGGTGAACAATATGATGGAAAAAGAAGTGCAGTCTTCATTTATCGGAGAGCTTATTATGGAACAGCTCAAAGAGCTTGATGAGGTTGCATATGTAAGATTTGCATCTGTATATAGACAGTTTACAGATGTAAATACCTTTGTAAAGGAAATTGAAAAGCTTTTGGCGAAGAGTTCAAAATAGATAAGAGAGATAATATAATGGAAAAAAGTAAAATCAGGATTGCCGTTGATGGGCCGTCGGGCGCAGGTAAGAGTAC
>CAYRZK010000216.1:0-2271 GCA_964428785.1 uncultured Oscillospiraceae bacterium
GCGCAGCTCCTGCCTTATACTCTTATCCTCCAAAATCGCAAGTGCCATATGCTCTATATCGTTAAAATCCATGCATCTTTTTTCTTGCTTTTCCTTGCCGTAAAGCGCTCCGAATTCCTGTACAAGTCCGCAAAAATATGCTGTCATATCATATGTATCCGCCATTTCAGACACATATTCGTTCAGCTCATATGCAAAGTAATTTTTTTTAAGATCGGATATGCGCTTTTTGGCTTTTTCATGAAGCTTCTTTGCGCTTGATTTTACAGCTTCAAAGCGCTCCGCATCTTCCTTTTTGGCTGCCATCCTGATCTGTGGAAAATCGTTAATAAACTCTGCGGCAGCTTGCAGATCGCCTTGCGCAATCTTCTCTTTGTTCGTGCTTATATACTCGATTTCGGGTATTATCTTTTCCGCAACGGATATAACATCCGCTTTCATGAGCATATCATATACTTTGATAAAACCTTCTTCAGCAAATGTCAGCTGGCTCATTACCTCTGCTGCAAGCGTTCTGCCGACTGTGCTTTCTTCAAAATTTTCTTCGTTAAGCTTTAAATGCTCAAGCTTTTCCGAAACCCATGCATCGGCATCCGGTATGCTCATAAACTTCTCATATGTACTTACAATCGCATTTTTTACGGTATCAAAACTCTTTCCTACGGAATATTTATCCAAAAACACCCAGAACTGCTCATCTCCGTCCGCAAAGCGTGCTTCAAAAAGCGTTTCGAGCGCATCGTTTTTCATTATCACAGTCTCCGCCTCATCAGCTATTTTCATACCCGGATCAGCGCCTATACCATAGTAATATTTTCGAATCACAGACAATGCGAATGCATGAAATGTGCATATATTGGCACGATATATGCTTCCGAGCTGCTCTCGAAGATATGCCGAATCATCCGGCTTTTTCTCAATTTCATCAGTCAAAGCCGTTATTATTTTTTCTTTCATCTCTGCTGCTGCTTTATTTGTGAATGTTACAACAAGAAGCCTGTCCACCGGGACACGCTCCTCAATAATCATTCTTTTAATCCGCTCCACCAGCACAGCTGTCTTTCCTGAGCCGGCTGCCGCAGCAACAAGCGCATTTCTATTTCTTGTTTCGATAGCATCAAGCTGTCTGTCAGTCCAACGCATAACTCGCTCCCCTTTGTTACATAAGCTTTACCTTTTTCAGAACCGCAGCAATATTGCCGCCCTTCGGCATCATTTTAATCTCTTCTTCCGTTATTCCGTTAATCTTAATAAGTGTTATTCCGTATACACAAGCTCCAACAGCAACGGCAAGAAGTGTTGCAATACTGTTTCCAAGCGCAGGTAACGCTGCTCTGTAGAACACCGCTACGATTATCGTCATAACCGCTCCGGATGCAAGCGGCTTAACGATTGAAGCTTTTATCTCGAACCTAACACCTGTATATTTTTTTACTGCCGTAACGTTAAAGATCGCAACAGCCACATATCCAAGAAGTGTACCGAATGCCGCACCTCTTACATTATATTCATTTATTCCCGCCAAAATATATGTCGCAGCACATTTAACGATGAGCCCTACGCATATACCGTATACGGACGCATATACCTTACCTATTCCCTGCAAAACACCTGCCATTGTCTGCGCAATGCACAAAAAAACAATACCGGCAGCCAATATAAACAGGCAGCTTGCCGATACAGCGACCTCCTCCGGCTGCCTTGGAAACAAAAGCTGCATAACAGGCTTTGCAAGCGACATAAGCCCTAAGCTGCAAGGCACACCTATAATCATTGCCACTCTGAAGCCGAGCCTTACATTACTGTCGAGCCCTGCTTTATCACAGGAGCTCTTAGCCGCTGCTATCGTCGGAACGAGTGCGAGCGCCATAGAAAGCGCAATCGACATCGGTACATTTATTACAGGCACCGCAAACCCTGTAAGTGCCCCAAACAGCCCCTCTGCCTCACTCAAATCAAAGCCTGCCGCTCCTTGAAGCCTGTTCATAACAATAGCAGTATCGCACAAATTCATAAGCGGTTGTATCGAAACACCTATCGTAATCGGAATTGCAATAAATGCAAGTGATTTAATAATCGACCCGGCAGAATCCCCCGATGACGAATTGTCATTTCTTATGCTCTCATATATATTTTTTCTTTTTATGAGATAAACGATAACAAGCACAATGATTCCGATAACCGGGCCTATACTGCCGCCCGCAGCTGCGCCGGCAGCCGCCGCTTCAAGACCTCTCGTCACAAGCACTGCTGCAAGTGAAAGCCCCACTG
>CAYRZK010000217.1:0-2261 GCA_964428785.1 uncultured Oscillospiraceae bacterium
AGAAACACTTATCTCACTGTTTTCATAAAATTCTTCTTCTTCGAGGCAAAACGACGCTGCCTTATAAAAACGCTCTGTCCACTCCTCGTTGAGCGCATCCTCTTTATTAAATATCAATCTCATTATTCTTCCAATGCCTCCGGATGTTCCTTATAATATTTATCATATGCGTTGATTATTTTCTTAACAAGCTCATGTCTTACAACATCGACATCCTTTAAATAGCAAAAATCAATATCCTTTACATTTTTAAGAACATTTCGTGCTTCCACAAGCCCGGATTTTTTTCCTCTCGGTAAATCTATCTGTGTAATATCACCGGTTATTACAGCTTTTGAACCGAATCCAAGTCTTGTAAGGAACATTTTCATTTGCTCTCTCGTCGTATTCTGAGCTTCGTCAAGAATTATAAATGAATTATCGAGCGTTCTTCCTCGCATATATGCCAAAGGAACGACCTCGATGGTCTCTTTTTCTTTAAGCCTGAGCGCCGAATCTCGTCCGAGAATGTCATAAAGCGCATCATAAAGAGGTCTGAGATACGGATCGACCTTTTCCTGCAAGTCTCCAGGAAGAAATCCGAGCCTTTCTCCAGCTTCCACGGCAGGTCTTGCAAGTATAATTTTTTCGACTTCTTTGTTTTTATACGCATGTACTGCCATTGCAACCGCAAGATATGTTTTTCCCGTACCGGCAGGGCCTATTCCAAACACCACATCTTTTTTGCGTATACTGTCCGCATAGCTTTTTTGTCCGATCGTTTTCGGCTTAATAGGCTTTCCCATATGAGTAAAGCAGAGAATATCTTTGTTGATATCGCTTGTCTGATACGAAAGACCTTTATCGGCAAGTTCTATGATATAATTGATTTTCTGTGTGTCAAGCTTGTCTCCGTGCTCCAGTATGCCGATCATCTCTTCAATGACTTTTTCGGCATTTCTGGCATTCTCGCCCCGCACGATAAGCTCGCTTCCTCTTTCCGTAATTTCGACTTTGAAGTGTTCTTCAATAATTTTGATATTACTGTCAAGATTACCGAATAAAGCCGCTCTGTCAAACTGACTGTTCACTACCATTCATTATCTCCTGTTTTATACCTGTTTTTTCCAATGTCTCCAAAAGAACATATACTTCTATTATATTTTCTTTTACTGTAAAATTCAAACCCTTATTTGTAAGCATTGCCGTTTCGGGCACATTTTCTTTCATATACTTTCTAATTTCTTTATCCGCAATGCGTTTTACAAAAGCTTCTTCGTTTTCACTCCGGCATCGTACCGCCGTTATCACTCCCTGTTCTTCTTTTTCGTCGAGCACAGATTCCCGTATTTTAAAAGTAAAATGATAAGGAACATATATTTCAATATCACCGGCGGCATGCACATATCTCTCAGTTATTTCAGAACCCGGCATACCGTAAGCCGTACTTGTAAGCGGCATTATCCCACTTATGAGTACATCTCCCGGTGATACGAACATCCCCTCATCCACCATGCGTATGCCTTGAGTAACGCTTATGGATGCGATATATCCACTTTTATCTGCTATAATATCGCACGGTATTTCCGTATCTTCAATCTTTTTTTCTTCGTCACTCTCGACTACGACAATCTCTGCCAGGGTTCCGTCATATGTGATTCCTACCCAACTCAGCCTATCGAGATTGTTAAACATGTGTACCTTTACTTTGTTAATTTCATCTTTTGTCGTAAATTTCCTCGCACCCTCGTAAATCCCTGCCTCTGCAAGTATGCTTCTTATCTCGTTTTCTGTAAAATGCTCATATCCGTATATTCTTACTTCACTTATAAATAGGCTCTGATAATAAAGCAAAATAAAAAAGAAAGCAAGTCCAACCATCGTTGCTTGCTTCATTTTCAGCTTCTTTACAAACGGAATATATCCTTTTTCATTCAAGAGCTCGATCCTGTATTTTCTTCCTGCCGATTTAATGATTCGATAATAATCTGTAATTCCGACGGATAACTGTAATTCCGTTTCCGAAATATATTTAATATCCTTTGCCTTTATATTTCTTTTAAGCAGCTCCGACATCAGCTTATGAAGCTCAAAGCCCTCAATCCTCAGCCTTACCTTCCATGCCGTAAAACCGTATTTCCTCGATTTCACCGTCAATCAACATCCTTTCGTCCGCAATTTCCTTAATAAGCAGCCCGGTACCTAAGACTGCCGTATATCTCTTGCCGTTTTTAACAACAATCTGAGCATCGGAAATAAGCTCTATGCGTTTAACATTATCG
>CAYRZK010000218.1:0-2253 GCA_964428785.1 uncultured Oscillospiraceae bacterium
GTTATACGGCGTGAAGCCAAGGTCAGCGAAGGCTCAACCATCAGTATCAACTATTTTTCCGGTTCATACGATCGTATTCAAAAAATGTCTATTTCCAAGCGTGCTGTAAAAAATGGTTCAAAAGCTATAGTTATCGATGATTTTATGCGTGGCGGCGGCAGCATCAAGGGCATCCATGAAATACTCGGCGAATTCGATGTTGAAGTCGTCGGAACAGGGATAATGATGACAAGCAAAGAGCCCGAAAAAAAGAAAATAAATGACTATGTTTCGGTATTATCACTCGATGTACTTGACGAAGAGAATAGAACAATAGAAGTCAGTCCAAATATTCTGATTTTTTAAAAAATCACTTGTCATTTTTTGTAAAACGGTGTACAATTTATGTCATATAGGTTAGCCTATATCTGCTTGCTATAATAACTGAAAGGATGGTGCTCTATGGATATCACTGATGTAAGAGTCCGCAAAGTTAATGACGAAGGTAAGATGAAGGCTGTTGTATCTATCACATTCGATGACGAATTTGTGGTACATGACATCAAAATCATCGAAGGTCAGAATGGCCTTTTTATCGCAATGCCGTCACGAAAAATGAACGAAGGCGATTTCCGAGACATCGCACACCCGCTTAATTCCGAGACCAGAAACAAAATCAAAGATGTCATATTTAAAGCCTACGACAAAGCTCTCACAGAGCAGACAGGTGAAGAATAATTAAATATTTTTCACCATTTTTCATCGAAAAAAGCAAGAACTTTTCAGCTCTTGCTTTTTATTTTTTATTATACTAATAACTATTGCTCACAGCATCTCAGAAATAACAAGAAAATCTTCCGCAGGAAATCTAATAAGCATAGCCGACTTTCTTCTATTTCTTTTCTCTCATTTTTTCTATGCGTTTTCTCCGATTATGTTTATCTGGCACATCTTCATGGTCGTCAGTGCCGCACTGTGCGTTTCCGGCGTTACTCCTGCACAGCAAGACGCATCAACGCTGATCTTCTTCTCACAAAAATTCGCTTTTAAAAGAAGTGCATTTGATACAACGCAAATATCCGTACATAACCCTACAAGCTCAATCTCAAATTCTTCATCCTGCACTGCATCCGCCTCTGCACCGTTTTTCACAAGACTCGCAATAACATTCGGAAGATTCTTTGCGCCGAATGTAAGCTTTTCGACTGTCGTATACTTTTTTCCATCAAGAGCCTGCTCAACCCTTATATCGAGTTTATGTCCTGATGTACCCTTGATACAGTGAGGTACCGGCAGATTAGCTCCCTCCATCGTATTCATATAATCATCAAAATGTGTATCGTATGTTACGACAATATATTTTTCATCGTTTGAACATTCTCCGTTCGCCGCAGCATATTCTTCAATCTTCTTTACAACATTATCGACAATCGCTACCGCTTCCGGCGTTCCGAGCGCTCCATCCACAAAATCCTTCTGCATATCAACAACAACGAGAATCTTTTTCATATTGTCCCCTTTCACATTCATTATCGGCATTTATAGCTTTAATACATTATAACAATTTTAATATAAAGTACCTGTTTAGGCAAGCGACAAGCATTAAAACCTTAACTTAAAAGTAAAAACAGGTATCATAAATAGTTACTTGACCTAATATATAAATATAATTTATACTTTTAACATGGAAAGTCAGCTACGGCGATTATATTTTCTACGATAGACTTTCTTATTTTTCGGAAATATTACAAGCAATATTTCCTGCATAATTAAAAAGCGTTAATATACGCAACATAAGGAGGATTGAAATGAGACAGAATTTAGGTGTAAAGACTGCAATCTATCCGCAGCCGGCACTTATGATCGGAACCTACAACGAAGATGGAGTTCCAAATCTTATGTATGCAGCATGGGGCGGAATCACAGATTACGATGAACTTACAATCGCATGTTCGGCAGAACATAAAACAGGAGAAAACTTGGTAAGAGACGGTGTTTTCACCGTAAGCATCGGTACGGTCGAAACTGCTAAGGAATGTGACTATCTCGGAACAGCTTCCGGAAACGATCACCCGGACAAGGTTGCTCATGCAGGTTTCCACGCAGTTAAGGCTGAAAATATAAATGCTCCTTTATTCGATGAACTCCCTCTCGCTATCGAATGTAAGGTTAAGTCATACGATACTTCGTGCGGCAAGTTAGTCGGCGAGATCGTAAATGTCAGCGTATGCGATTCAATTATGACCGACGGTAAGATTGATATGAAAAAATTCC
>CAYRZK010000219.1:0-2244 GCA_964428785.1 uncultured Oscillospiraceae bacterium
ACTTCCAAAATACGCATTTTATCGTTTTTCCGTCTTTTCCGCCTTTGACAATTTCCTTGAAAATTGTTCTTGCCATATTGTTCTTTTCAACATTGCTTACATTTTCATCTTTTAAAACCTCTGTCAATCTGCGAATTTCATTTTTGTCTATTTTTGCAACCTCTTTCGGTGGTTCTTCAGCTTTCTTTTGCTTCATCATAGCTTTCAAATTAGCAATCTCATCAAGAAGGCTATTTTTGTTTTTCTTGTATTCTTCAAGTGTATCAATGCCATCCTCGTAAGCTAATTTTACACGCTCTAAACGAATTTCAAGTCGTTGTATTTGAGTTTCTATCATCAAACTTTCATCTTCCGACTTTTTAGGCTCAACAATTTCCGGCTCGGCAAATGCAAGTTTTACATTTGGAAGCATTGCATCGGATAAAGTATCTAAAATGATTTTATCCAATTTATCTGTTTTGATATATCCAACACCCTTGCAAGTACCTCTGCTTCTGTTTGAACATCCGAAGAAGCCACCTTGATTTGATAATACAGCACCACATTTTTCACATCTTACAATTCCCGTTAGCCAATGGGATAAATCCTTGCGGTCAGAATTGAAATACTTTCGGAATTTGGCTTTTTGCATTTGCATTTTCTCCTGAGCCTTTTCCCAAATATCCATATCAATTATCGCTTGATGCGGTGCATCACTTATAATTGCCGTTGTTGCCGTATAATTTCTCGATAACTTTCCATCAGGATTCCATCGTGTTTTACCTATGTAAACAGGATTGTTAAGCCAATATTCAACTGTTCTGTTTTCTATTTGATTGCCTCTGTGCGTTTTTATTCCCATAGCGTTCAAACTCTTTGCAATGGTTAATAATCCTTTGCCATTGATATAGTCACTAAAAACCTTTTTTATGATTTCAGCTTCTTCCGGCACGATAACAAATTCACCATTTACAACCTTGTATCCATATCCTGCAATAGAAAGCACGCCACCCCTTTTAGCTTTTTCTGTCATCCCTCGTTTTACTTCTTCAGCAAGGTTGATGCTATAATATTCGTCCATTGCTTCAATCATCGCTTCAAAAAGAATAGACATTTTATCATCGCCGACATCTTCGCTGATTGAAATAACATCAATATTCAGTTCTTTACGAAGCATAGATTTATAAACAACACTATCTTCTCGGTTACGGGCAAATCTACTATATTTCCATACCAATATTACATCAAAGGGCTTTGGTTTGCGTTTTGCTAAACCTATCATAGTATTAAAGGCTGCTCGCTTTTTTGTATTTCTGCCGCTTATGCCTTCATCCATAAAAATAAATTCTTTGGGCAATAACATTTGATTTCTTTCTGCATAGAGTTTGATTTTTTCTAACTGACTATCAGGACTAAATTCAATCTGGTCATCAGTAGAAACTCTTATATATGCTGCCGCTACTTTCATCTGTTATCCTCCTTCCATCAAAACGGCAGCTATTTATTCTATACATAAATTTTAGCAAAACCGCTTATTGAAATCAAATTTTTTGCTCCAAAATTTTAATTTATAATTTTTACTTTGCGATTGTAATATTCGCTTAATGCATGAACTTCCAAATCTTTTCTCCATTGTTCGTTATCTTTATGGTTGAAGTCTGAAAGTTTTATATCTTCTTCATCATTTGCTATAAACAATTCAACTTTATATTCATCCATTTCTACCACCTCTCATAATTTTATGATATAATTCATTCTTACATAACAACTCTATTACAGATTATCTATCTCAAAAACAGATGGCAGTTTGCTAAACTGCTCCATAGGAATTTCACCTTTCCGGCATTCCGCCCGAACTGCTATCAATGCCTGCGACGGCGTTCGCAATTCGCCTTTGGGCTTGTTTTGCCTGTCGGCAAAAGCATCGCTTTTTAGGCGATTGCTCTCTTTTCCCACAAAAGCTATGCTTTTGCGGGAGCCCTGAATTGCTAACCGCTCGGACTATGACTTAGCAGAAGTATCATTATGCCAATATGCCGTCATCGCCACAAGGTTGCAATCCTCTTTTACAATGTAAGTATGTATCGCTCGTTCGCTTTACGAAGTCTTGGCGTACTCATTGCACGGCTCTTACATATTGGAATGTATCTGTTTCTGTTTTATACTGCATCGCCGTTATCTTGCGTGCTTTCTTTGTGCTGAAAGAATAATTTACAAAATTAACCCTTTCACTTAATGTACAAAAAAGGCTATTTTGACGGGGTA
>CAYRZK010000220.1:0-2221 GCA_964428785.1 uncultured Oscillospiraceae bacterium
GACATATCTATTCTTATCATATTTCTTTCAGAGTCAAACAGTGCTTCTGACAAAGCCTTTGCAAGCTCTGTCTTGCCGACACCCGTCGGACCTAAGAAAATGAACGAGCCTATCGGCCTTGCTTCATCCTTGAGCCCTGCTCTTGCTCTCAAAACAGCTTCCGATACAGCTGTAACCGCATCCTCCTGTCCTATAACTCTCTTATGCAATATATCGCCCAATTTTAAAAGCTTCTCTTTTTCAGACTCTACAAGCTTTGCTACCGGTATACCTGTCCATGCGGATACAACATCTGCGATTTCCTCTTCGCCTACCTCTTCCTTAAGCAGACGGTTCTCTTTGGCATCGTCAGCCCTGAGCTTCTCTGCTTCGAGAGCCTTTTCAAGCTCCGGCAGCTTGCCGTATTTAAGCTCTGCAAGCTTTTCGAGGTCGTATGCTCTCTCTGCCTCTTCGATGCTATGCTTTACCGCTTCTATCTGCTTCTTTATATCCTTTACACCTGTGATTGCACTCTTTTCGTTCTCCCACTGCGCACGCATAGCGGCTTCCTCCGCTTTAAGCTCCGCAAGCTCTTTTTCAAGATTTTCGAGTCGTACCTTAGATGCATTGTCCGTTTCCTTATTCAGTGCCTGCCGCTCTATTTCGAGCTGCATGATCTTTCTCGATATTTCGTCAAGCTCAGCCGGCAGTGAATCTATCTCTGTTCTTATCTTTGACGCTGCTTCGTCCATCAAGTCGATAGCTTTATCAGGCAGGAATCTGTCTGAAATATATCTGTCGGAAAGCACTGCACACGCTATAAGCGCTCCGTCCGTTATCCTTACACCGTGATGAATTTCAAAACGCTCCTTTAAGCCTCTCAGTATTGAAATCGTATCCTCGACGGTCGGCTGGTCTACAAGTACCTTCTGAAAACGCCTTTCGAGTGCTGCGTCCTTCTCAATATATTTTCTGTATTCGTCAAGTGTTGTTGCACCTATACAATGAAGCTCGCCTCTTGCAAGCTTCGGCTTCAAGAGATTTCCGGCATCCATAGAGCCTTCCGTTCTGCCTGCTCCGACGATATTGTGTATTTCATCGATGAAGAGAATGATCCTGCCCTCGGACTTTTCAATCTCATTAAGCACCGCCTTAAGCCTTTCTTCAAATTCGCCTCTGAATTTAGCGCCGGCAATAAGCGCACCCATATCGAGCGCATATATCGTCTTATCCTTTAAGCCCTCCGGCACATCTCCATTTAAAATACGCTGTGCCAAGCCCTCAACTACTGCTGTTTTACCTACACCCGGCTCACCGATCAGTACAGGATTGTTCTTTGTCCTCCTTGAAAGGATCTGGATAGTATGCCTTATCTCGCTGTCTCGCCCGATAACCGGATCAAGCTTGCCCTCACGAGCCATTTCCACAAGGTCTCTGCCGTACTTGTTAAGCGCATCATAGTTTTCTTCCGGATTTTGGCTTGTTACTCTCTGATTTCCCCTTACCTTTGCCAATGCTTCAAGAAACTTATCCTTTGTAATTTCGTTAGCCTCTGCAATGTGTGCCGACGGAGTCCCCTTTTCTCCGATAATCGCAAGATAGATATGCTCCACCGAAACATATTCATCCTTAAACTGCTCGGCATTTTTTTCGGCTTCCATAAGTATCGAATTAAATCTTCTTGTAGTATATACACCATCTGTACCGCCGCTTACCTTAGGCAGCTTGTTAAGCTCTGCCTGCAACGCATTTTCTACCGCATGTACATCTACATTCATGCCTTTAAGCAGCTTTGGAATAAGCCCATCCTGCTGTTTTATGAGTGCCAGATGAAGATGCTCTCCGTCCAGCTGCTGATGTCCCATCTCGATCGCCGTATTCTGGCTGTTTATTATTGCGCTCTGCGCATTCTGTGTGAATTTTTCTATGTTCATCTATATAACCCCCTTATGCTATATATATTATAAACAGGAGATTTATAATATATATACCGCAGCGTTTCAATCGGCATCATGCTGTTGTTTCTATCGCAACACCTGTACCGCATCGCTGTTCGTTTTTTTCCTCCTGAACATATAATAACTCTAATAAAATCATTTGTAAAGCAAAATTTTAGCACTCACCGCAAAAGAGTGCTAACAGATTATTTTTTTACTCTTTGCATCTGCTTTTTTCATCAAGCAGACTGAGCATTTTTCATTCTATTATTCGCTCACACAAGCATGACCGCATAAGACTGCAT
>CAYRZK010000221.1:0-2219 GCA_964428785.1 uncultured Oscillospiraceae bacterium
ACAGCTGCATGCTCCGGATGTCTTTATTTATGCCAATATTGCGTCTGCATCGATATCTGCACCGCAGCTGCAATTACCGCCGCAGCATCCGCCGAGCGAGCAGCCGATGCATCTGACGCCACGCTTCTTTTCTTTAATTATGTAGCCGAGCGCTCCGCCGATCAATACCAGCAGCACCAATATCGTAATAAAATCCGCCATGCCTACTCACTCCTTTTGTAATGATATATATTATATACCCTTTTTTCAGATTTTTAAATACTTAAACAGTAGCCTTTCCGTTTAAAGCATATTCTTTTTCAAGATCCTTATCAGCCTTTCTGATGAGGTAAATGATAATTGCTACGATTATTGCCACTACTATGAGTCCCGGAACAAAGCCTACTCCGAGGTGTCCCTCTGTAATGAGCGTGCCTATTTGATATACGAGGAATGCTACCGTATAGCCTGTTGCGAACTGAAGAGCGATGCCGCCTGCAAGCCACTTCTTACTCTTGATTTCCGAGTTCATAGCGCCCATTGCTGCGAAGCAAGGAGGTGTGAAAAGATTGAACATGAGGTAAGCAAGAGCACCTACAGATGTAAGTCCGAACATTGCGGCTACTTCTTCCGCACCGCTTATTAATACGAACTCATCAACATCTATGAAGTTTGTAATACCGTAACATACAGCAAGTGTACCAACAACATTTTCCTTGGCAATAAAGCCTGTAACTGCCGAAGCCGCAAGCTGCCATGCAGCTATACCGCATACCGGAACGAGTACGATTGCGATAGGCGATGCGATGCTCGCAAGTATTGAAGTGCTTTCCATACCCTCTTCAACGACCTGAAGATGCCAGTTGAAGGTCTGCATTATCTGAACTACTGCATTGCATACAAGGATGATAGTTCCTGCTTTGATGATGTAGTCCCTACCACGACCAAGCATTGAAATTGTAGCTCTCTTTAAGCTTGGAAGCTTATACTCCGGAAGCTCCATAATGAAGAATGATTTTCTGTTTTTATGTCCGGCAATCTTATTAACAAGAAGTCCGCCGAGGAGAATAAGCACGATACCCACAAAATACATGAGTGTTCCTACCCAAGCTGCATCTGCAAAGAATACACCTGCGAAGAGTACGATAACAGGAAGCTTGGCACCGCAAGGCATGAATGGTGTAAGCATAGCTGTCGTTCTTCTTTCTCTTTCGTTTCTGATAGTTCTTGATGCCATAATTCCCGGAATAGCGCAGCCCGTGCCTATTACCATAGGGATAACTGACTTACCCGAAAGTCCTACTTTCTTAAAGATAGGATCGAGCACTACAGATACTCTCGCCATATAGCCGCAGTCCTCAAGAAGTGCTATGAGGAAGTACATAACCATTACGAGCGGAAGGAAGCCTACTACTGCACCTACACCGCCGCAAATACCATCAACAACGAGCGACTGGAGGAACGGCGACGCTCCTTCTACCAAGCCTGCAACAAATTCCGTCAGGCTGTCAATCCATCCTGCAAGGATGTCAGCTATCCATGGACCGAATGAAGCCTGTGATATATTAAATACGATAAACATTACTACTGCGAAAATAGGGATTCCGAGCCACTTGTTGGTGAGCACCTTGTCTATCTTATCTCCCATGTTTTCATCCTTAGTAAGGACTTTTCTTGTTTCTACCGCCAAGACGATACTGTTTACAAATTCAAATCTCTTTCTGTCTGCTTTTTCGGCCTCTGCTTTGTCATGCAGATTTATATCGCCCTGATGGTAAGGTGCTTTTTGCTCCTTGCCTATTACTGCCGCTGCTGCGCTCACTACTTCTTTAAGACCCGAAGCATTTGTCGCAGTCGTCTCTATAACAGGGCATCCGAGCTTTTCGGACAACGCTGCCGTATCTATCTTTGTTTCTTTCTTTTCGTTGATATCACTCTTGTTCAAGGCTACAACTACCGGAATTCCGAGCTCCATAAGCTGTGTTGTGAAGAAGAGTGAACGGCTTAAATTTGTAGCGTCCACGATATTGATAATAGCATCCGGATTTTCGTGCTTTACATATCCGCTTGTGATGCTTTCCTCAGAAGTGAACGGTGACATCGAATAAGCGCCCGGAAGATCGACAGCGATGATTTCATCACCATCATAAAAGCTCTTCTTTATAGGGCTTTCAATCTTGTCTACTGTAACACCCGCCCAGTTGCCGACACGCTCGTTTCTTCCTGTGAGCGCATTGTAC
>CAYRZK010000222.1:0-2214 GCA_964428785.1 uncultured Oscillospiraceae bacterium
CGAAAAAAGACCTTATGCGGAGCACTTTTTGTATTTTTTGACAAGAAAATAGGCTGATGGGTTTTTACACACCAACACATTTAGCATAGGCAGAAAAAACATGGGCATAAGTTGAAAATATCAGCATGGAAAAATTTACCTTATATACACAAAATACATATTTTTCCGTCATAGTTTCAAGGTAATATACAATAAGTTTATCAAATATTTGCCGCAGGTGTGAGAATTATGCTTTCGGCATTATAAATAATGTATTATCGGGCGAAAGGAAATTAAAATGTCGATATTGAAGGAAAAAAAGAAAATAGGCATTATAGTGGCTGTGCTGCTTATACTTGTAATCGCAGCAGTTCTTCTTCTTGGAAAAGGAGAAAAAGGAAATACGATAACTTATTCGGAGGCAACAGCCGAAAAGGGTGACATATCATCGTACTACAGCGTTGATGGCTATATTACGGCGGGCAAGTCACAGACGGTTTATTCGACAGGAGTGATGACGGTCGAAAATATTTATGTATCTGTCGGAGATGAGGTGTCCGAGGGAGATATGCTCATAAGCTATGAAAACGATGACAGCACGACAATGATACAAGCACAGGCATCGTTATCATCGGCGCAGATGCAGGTAAATACGGCGAAGAGCAGCCTTGACAGAATAACAGCATTATATGAGAAGGGTGGAGTCTCGACGCAGGAATATGAGCAGGCACAGAACAGCTATGCGAGTGCGCAGATACAGCTGACGCAGGCACAGGCTTCATATCAGTCGGCTGCTGAGAGGATGGAAGATTATGATGTTACGGCTAAGATTTCCGGCACGGTAATCGCTGTATCTGTAAAGGACGGCGACGATCTTACATCCGGTACGGAGGTCATGGAAATAGTAAATTATGATGAGCTTGAAATAGATATCACAATAGACGAATATGATATGGCAGATATGAAGGTAGGGCAAGAAGCAACGATTACAGTCAACTCTACAGGGGAAGTGGTGAAAGGACATGTGGCGGAGCTTTCCAAAAAAGCGACGACGGTAAATGGAGTGTCATATTTTTCCGGAACGGTGAGCATTGACGATGCGCCGGATACGCTCAGTGTGGGCACATCTGTAGAAGTAATAGTGACGACAGCCAATGTATCGGATGTGCTTACAATCCCGGTAGGAGCAGTCGTATATGATGCGGAGCAGGGCACATGTGTGCGTCTCAAGGGCGATGCGGAGGATAAATTGACACCTGTTGAAATCGGAGCTACCAACGGAATATTAGCAGAAGTAAAAAGCGGTCTTTCGGATGGTGATGTTGTAATGGTAGCATCTTATGCCAATGAATCGGATGATAGCGATGATATGATGGGCGCAGGCATGGGCGGCGGAATGCCTGCCGGCGGAAATATGCCATCGGGCGGCGATAGCGATCCAAGTGCTATAATACCGTATAAAAATGCAATGAAGCTGCTCGGAATATCGTCAATAACAAGTGCGGAGGTATATTATGACGATGTTTCCAATTCGGAAATCGTAAAAACAGCGCTTGAAAACAAGCTTGACGAAATATTCAATTACAAGGATGACACATACACGGTGACAAGCATGGACAGTCTCATAGAAACGATGGAGGAGATGCAGACAATGCTCACGGCAATGCTTGCCGGCATTGCTTCAATATCACTCGTTGTCGGCGGTATAGGGATCATGAACATGATGCTTGTATCAGTAAGCGAGCGCACAAAGGAGATAGGCTTAAGAAAGGCACTCGGAGCAGAGCCGTGGCAGATACAGCTGCAATTCTGCGTGGAATCAATATTTCTTTCGGCTATGGGAGGCGTTATCGGAATTATAATAGGGGTACTTATTTCGGAAATCGCAGGACTTGCGATGGGAATCATATTCGCACCGTCGGCAGGAGCGATAATACTCGGCGTGGGCTTTTCTGTGGGAGTAGGCGTGATACTCGGATGGGTGCCGGAACATCAATCTCGCAGCTGAATTTCTAAAATATCAAGATATATCGATGTATTAAAAGCGGCTGTGAAGCGATATCGAAGAGGCGCTACAATGCATAGAAATTAAACCTCACGGATGAACCAACATGGTGACAACATCAAATGTGATTGACAAATATCATGAGCTGGAGTAAACTGTAGAAAATAAAAAACAGGGGAGCTTGCGTTAAGCAGGCTGAGAGGCGGCAGAGATGCCCGACCCTTTAACCT
>CAYRZK010000223.1:0-2214 GCA_964428785.1 uncultured Oscillospiraceae bacterium
GAGTATGCGAGAATCATCGCAGAACAGCTTACCGTTTACAATGGGCAATCAGTTCAGGAAGCTTGGCGTCGAAACTCGTGCGTATCATAATCATTATGCCGAATATTACGGCAGGACAGAATCACATCCCAATCTCGGATATATTTATAAAGGTCTCGGAACAGGGCTGAATGTAAAAGAACAATGGCCCGAATCGGATCTTGAAATGCTGGAGCTTACTACGCCCGAATATCTTACGCTCACCGAGACTGTGATTACAAATGGTGATGGAGAAAGCGAAACAATAATGGCAGTAAAGCCTTTTCATACATATTATATGACGGTGAGCGGTCATCTGAATTATAATTTTCAGGGACAGGCGATGTGCGCAAGACATAAAAATGATGTTGCTGATCTTGAAATGTCTGAAGCGTGCTGTGCCTATATAGCATCGCAGATCGAGCTTGACCTTGCGATGGAGCATCTGTTAAACGAACTTGAAGAGGTCGGCGAGCTTGAAAATACGGTGATTGTGATTTCGGGAGATCATTATCCGTATGGGCTTACAGGTGAGCAGATAAGCGAATTTGTGGGACATCCGGTCGAAGAAAAATTTGAGCTTTATAAAAGCAGTCTCATTATTTATAACTCCGGCAGTGAGCCGGAGACAATTGAAAAATATTGTTCGAGCCTTGATATTATCCCAACGGTTTCAAACCTTTTCGGATTAGAATATGATTCGAGACTTCTGATGGGACGAGATATTTTTTCGGACAGTGATCCGCTTGTAATATTTAAGGATATGAGCTGGATTACCGATAAAGGCGCTTATAATGCACAGACTGGAGAATTTACTGCATTTGAAGCTGAAGCTTCCGATGCCGATAATATAGGGAGCAGCACTGATAAAAATCAAGAAAAAGAAGCCGGTGTTTCGGATGAATATATATCCGGAATAAACAATCGTGTGGAGAACAAATTTAATTATTCAAGGCTTATACTTGAAAAGGATTATTACAGATATCTCGGACTTTAAATAAAATTCGCTTTTTGACTTGAAAAATAAGCAAAGTCAAGTATAATAATAATGTTGAGGTATGTTATTTTGCCTCAAAATGAGTTGTATTTAAAATCATTTAAATATTATGGAGGAATGAAATGAAGGTATTAGTTATTAACTGCGGTAGTTCATCACTCAAGTATCAGGTACTTGATATGACGACTGAAGCTTTACTTTGCAAGGGTCTTGTTGAAAGAATCGGCATGGAAGGCTCAGTTATCACTCATGAAAAAATCGGTATGGACAAGTTTAAGCTTGAAACTCCGATGAAGAGCCACAAGGAAGCTATCGGACATGTTCTCGATGCTGTAGTGGACGCAGACCACGGTGTAGTTAAGTCAATGGATGAAATCGGCGCTGTAGGTCACAGAGTAGTACATGCCGGCGAAAAGTTCGCTTCATCAGTACTTATTACAAAGGAAGTTAAGGAAGCTCTTAATGAATGTATCGAGCTTGCTCCGCTCCACAATCCACCAAACCTTCTCGGTATCGACGCTTGTGAGCAGCTCATGCCTAATACTCCGATGGTAGGTGTATTCGATACGGCTTTCCATCAGACTATGCCTCCTGAATCATATATTTATGCTATTCCTTATGAATATTATCAGAAGCATGGTATCAGAAGATACGGATTCCACGGAACATCACACAGATATGTTGCCGAAAGAGCAGCAGATATGTTAAATGTGGATATCGAAGACCTTAAGCTCATCACATGCCACCTCGGAAACGGTGCATCGGTATCAGCTATTAAGAGAGGTGAGTGTATCGATACATCAATGGGATTTACTCCGCTCGAAGGACTTGTAATGGGTACTCGTTCGGGAGATATTGACCCTGCAATCGTTACATATATCAGAGAAAAGGAAAACCTCAAGCAGGGTGAAGCAAACGATATTTTAAATAAGAAATCAGGCGTTCTCGGTATTTCGGGCGTTTCAAGTGACTTCAGAGATATCGAAGAGGCAGCTGCCGACGGTAACGAAAGAGCACAGCTCGCACTCAATGTATTCGCACATAAGGTAAGATTTTACATCGGAGCTTATATTGCAGAAATGAACGGTGTTGATGCTATTGTATTCACAGCAGGTCTCGGCGAAAACGGTATCGCAATGAGAGATGTTATCTGTAACGATCTCGGAAACCTCGGTATCAAGCTCGACCTCGTTAAGAAC
>CAYRZK010000224.1:0-2198 GCA_964428785.1 uncultured Oscillospiraceae bacterium
ACAGAATATTCATAAGCAAATCGCAGCGGACAGAGACAAGGGCAGAGGAGTACTTCTCGTATCGCTTGAGCTTGATGAGGTAATGAATCTCAGCGACAGGATTCTTGTGATGCATGAGGGTGAAATTGTAGGCGAATGTGATCCCAAGACTGTTACGGTGGAAGAGCTGGGACTTTATATGGCAGGAGCCAAAAGAGATGCTTCCGCCGCCTGTGCTGTAAAGGAGGACAAAGACAATGAAAAAATGTAATATAAAAAGCTTTTTCAGCAGTCCTGCTTTTAACAGCTTTACAGCAACACTTCTTGCGATTGTACTCGGAATGCTTTTCGGGCTTGTTATAATGCTGTGTGCCAATCCTGCAAATGCATTTGAGGGCTTCGGAAAAATATTAACCGGCGGCACAAGGCGTATGCCGGATGTGCTGTATTACTCGATACCGCTTATAATGACAGGGCTTTCGGTAGGCTTCGCATTTAAAATGGGCATGTTCAATATAGGAGCTTCAGGTCAATATACGATGGGCATGTTCTTTGCTATGTATGCAGGCTTTATGTTTGAGCTTCCGCCGCCTGTGCATTGTACCGTATGTGTGCTGGCAGGAATGATAGGAGGTATATGCTGGGGACTTATTCCGGGAATTTTCAAGGCATATCTTAATGTCAATGAAGTTATTACCTCTATTATGTTTAACTACATAGGCATGTATCTTGTGGATATGCTTATCCAAGGTAGTGATGTTATGTATATATCGTCAAAGACAAGGACGGCTTATCTTCCGAAGAGTGCACAGCTTTTATCTTTTGGAATAAAAGCGTCGAGTCTGAATATCGCTTTTGTAATTGCAATTGTAATCGCAGTGCTTATTTATATTATGCTTAATAAAACAACATTTGGATTTGAGCTCAGAGCTACGGGCTTTAATGCAGATGCGGCAGCATATGCAGGCATGAACGGGAAGAAAAATATAGTTATAACCATGGCTATTGCCGGGGCAATGGCAGGTCTTGGCGGAGCTTTTTCAATCCTTGCGCCGACAATAATTCAGGGAAGCAGTATGACATATGAACCCGTTAATGTTGTATCGCAGGCGGGCTTTACCGGGATAGCTGTAGCGCTTCTCGGAAATTCAAACCCAATAGCGATAATATTTACGGCAATATTCGTTTCATATATTTACAGAGGCGGTACGCTTGCAAGCCTTGTCGGCTTCAAGCCGGAAATCATAGATGTTGTAATTGCCGTAATAATATATTTCTCGGCATTCTCAGCGGTGCTCAATACGGCATTTCGAGGCAAGCTTGGCAAGCTTTTCGTGCACAAAGAGACGGCAAAGCACAATGCTAATGACGAGACGGAGCAGAGTATGCTAAATGTATCTGCCGAAAGTGAGGAGGTGTAAACAATGAATATAGTATATTATTTAATTCAAAACACACTTCCTGTTGCAGTCCCGTTGCTACTCGTAGCGCTTGGCGGCATGTTCAGTGAACGAAGCGGAGTGATCAATCTCGCACTTGAGGGAATAATGCTTTGGGGCGCATTTTTTGGATGTCTGTTCACACTTTTTGTAGGTCAAAATATAAGTAATCCGCAGATTGCACTTATTGCCGCATCAATAGTTGCGGCGGCAGCAGGAGTGATTTTTTCGATAGTGCTTTCGATAGCCGCAGTAAATATGAATGCCGACCAGACAATTGTCGGCACTGCTCTTAATATGCTTGTGCCGGGAGCTGTGCTGCTGTATTCCAAAATGGCATTTGAAAGTGACGGAATTACAACTAATCTGACATATTATATACAAAAAGTCCCAGTACTCGGCGATATTCCTGTGATAGGGCAGATGTTTTTCCAAAAGACATATATTACGGTATATATCGGCGTAGCGATTTTAGTAATTTCGATAATTGTATTTTATAAGACGAGATTTGGGCTGAGATTGAGAGCGTGTGGAGAGCATCCGCAGGCGGCGGATTCGGTCGGCATCAATGTATACAGAATGAGATATGCAGGCGTAAGTATTTCGGGATTTTTGGGTGGTCTCGGAGGATATTTTTATTCTGTAGGTGTAATGGACGGTAACTGTAATGGGCATACAGGAGTGGCTGGCTTTGGATTTCTTGCACTTGCGGTAATGATTTTTGGGCAGTGGAAGCCTGAAAAGATACTTTTGGCGGCATTGTTCTTTGCATTTTTGAGA
>CAYRZK010000225.1:0-2195 GCA_964428785.1 uncultured Oscillospiraceae bacterium
GTATTGAACCCTGATGAAGTGCTGAAAATAGCGACAATAAACGGAGCAAAGGCTCAGGGCAGAAACGATTGCGGAGCATTAAAGCTTGGAAACAAAGCAGACCTTATAGCAGTGAATATAGATGCGCTGCATATGTGCCCTATTCACGATATTAAGGCCAATCTTGTATTCTCGGCTTCTGCATCGGATGTTGTGCTTACAATGGCTGATGGAGAAGTGCTTTACAGGGACGGCGAGTTTCTTACGATCGACATAGAAAAAACAAAGGCTGAAAATTTAAAAGCCGTAAAAAGGATATTGGGAGAGTTATAGCAAATGGCTAAAAAATCATTTATACAAGGCGCAGCTGTTCTCGGAATAGCCGGAATACTCGTAAAGATACTCGGAGCATGCTTCAGAATACCGCTTGGAAACATGATCGGCGATGTGGGAATGGCATATTATCAAGCGGTATATCCCGTATATAATCTTTTCCTTGCAATTTCTACAGCAGGGATTCCTATTGCGATTTCCAAGATGGTCTCGGAGCGCAATGCGATAGGACGATATAATGAAGGATATCGAGTATTTAAAATTTCTTTCGGATTGATGTTTGCGATAGGTATATTGTCGGCTATCGTGTGTTATGCAGGTGCGGAGTTTTATTTTGAATGGTGCAATATACCGGAAGCCAAATATGCGATGAGGGCGCTTGCACCGGCAATATGCTTTGTACCGCTTATGGCATCGTTTCGTGGATATTTTCAAGGCAATCAAAACATGGCTCCGACGGCATTTTCACAGCTTATCGAGCAGGTGTTCCGTGTAGCGGTAGGGCTGGCATTAGCATATATATTGATGGATAGAGGGCTTGAATATGCAGCTGCCGGAGCATCGTTCGGTGCGACAGCAGGCTCGATAGGCGGAGTATGCACAGTCGCTGTAATATATGTTTTTACAAAGAGCAGATACAAATCCGATATTGAGAAATCAAACGACAGAATATATCAAAGCACAGCATCGATATTAAAGGATATTATATATTTTGCAGTACCTATAACGCTCGGAGCAGCGATAATGCCTATAATGAATGCAATAGATGTGCCTATTGTTATGGACAGACTTGCATATGCAGGCTTTTCCGAAACAGAGTCAAAGGCGCTTTATGGACAGCTCTCAGGGTTCACAGGCTCACTTATAAATTTTCCACAGGTGCTTACTCAAGCAGTAGCAGTGAGTATAGTGCCGGTAATTTCGGAAATGAATAAACTTGGTAAGATTAAAGAACTGCAAGAAAATGCACAGACAGGCTTGAGAATGTCAATGCTGATGGGTATTCCTTGTGCAGTTGGGATGATGGCTCTTGCGGAGCCTATTATGCTGCTTTTTTATCCTATGCAAAAAGCAAGTGCAAAAGGCGCAGCCGAGTGCCTTGTTATTATGGCGATTGGCGTGATATTTTTTTCCGGAATGCTTACCCTTACAGGTATATTGCAGGGTGCCGGAAAACAGATGGTGCCGGTAAAAAATATGTGCGTAGGTGTTGTGTTTAAAATAACGCTCACATATATGCTTTGCGGCATACCTGAGATCAATGTAAAGGGTGCAGCACTTGCAACGCTTGTAACATATATCGTTGTATTCGGCATTGATATCTATACCGTAAAGAAATATACGGGAACACGATTTGATTATGGTGTGATCTACGGCAAGCCGGGTCTCGCAGCAGTTGTTATGGGCATAGTTGCTTGGGGCACACATAAGCTGCTGAATGCAGTGATAGGCAATTCTCTTGCAACAGTGGCAGCAGTCGGAATAGGTGTGGCTGTTTACGGCATTATGATTTTAAAGACCAAGGCGATAACAAGAGATGAATTAAAAACATTCCCTAAAGGAAATATGCTTGTTAAAATTGTTGATAAATTGAAATTATGGTAGTGAATGAAATTATGAAAGACAAAGAATCCTTAAAGTTACCGGCGCAAACGGAAAAAGAAGCGGTGCAGAGATTATATGATATCGTTTCAATATTAAGGCGTGAATGTCCGTGGGACAAGGCGCAGACTCACGAGAGCCTTATAAAGGGTATGCTTGAAGAAGCTTATGAGGCAGTAGACGCTATCAAGTGCAACGATATGCTGCATTTAAATGAGGAGCTCGGTGATGTGCTGCTTCAGGTGGTTCTTCACAGTATTATAGGCGAGGAAAAAAACAGC
>CAYRZK010000226.1:0-2156 GCA_964428785.1 uncultured Oscillospiraceae bacterium
AATATATTCTCGTCACGAAGGATCTGTGTTGCGGGCAAATCATTCGGTATCTTAATAGGCATAAATTTCCTCCCGTATCTTAAAATATATACTTAAAAAAATTATAATGGCGTTACTGCTCCGTTGTATACATCTGCAAAACATTCCGGCCTTCGCAGCAGCTGCGCCACTATATAAATTTCATCTTATTTTTCTGTCTTTAATTCTCGATATTATTGCAGCTATTTAATCTTGGCAAATGCCTTTTCGATATCGGCAATAATATCATCTATGTTTTCAATTCCTACAGAAAATCTTATAAGCCCAGGGCTTATTCCGCAATCTGCAAGCTGCTCGTCAGTCAGCTGTCTGTGCGTTGTCGATGCCGGATGAAGCACGCTTGTGCGAGCATCTGCCACATGTACAACGATTTCCGCAAGCTCAAGGCTGTCCATGAACTTCATCGCTGTCTCTCTTCCGCCCTTAATAATGAACGATATAACACCGCATGAGCCGTTTGGCAGATACTTCTGTGCAAGCTCATAATCCGGCGAGCTTGGCAGACTTGGATAGCTTACCGATTCGACCATATCATGCTTTTCGAGATATTCGGCAACAGCCATTGCGTTTTGGCAGTGTCTTTCCATACGAACATGAAGCGAGCCGAGCCCCTGATTGAGCAGGAATACCGCAAGCGGCTGCGGTGTTGCTCCGAGGTCACGCATCAGCTGAGTTCTTGCCTTTGTAATATATGCTGCATTTCCAAACTGTTTTGTATAAACCACTCCGTGATATGAGTCGTCCGGCTCAGTAAGCTCCGGATATTTGCCGGCTTTTTCCCAATCAAAATTACCGCTGTCAACGATAACTCCGCCTACTACCGTCGCCTGTCCGTCCATATACTTTGTAGTCGAATGTGTTACGATATCCGCTCCGAATTCAAACGGTCTGCACATAATCGGCGTCGCAAATGTATTATCGACGATGAGCGGCATATTGTGCTTGTGCGCAAGCTTCGCATATCTCTCGATATCAAACACCTTGAGCGCAGGGTTGGCAATAGTTTCGCCGAATATGCAGCGTGTTCTTTCATCGATAAGCTTTTCGATTTCTTCGTCAGAAACATCCGGTGTTACAAAGCGAGCCTCTATACCCATTCTCTTCATCGTCACTCCGAAAAGATTTACAGTGCCGCCGTAAATGGATGTAAGGCAGATAAAGTTATCTCCTGCCGATGCAATATTGAAAATCGCCATGAAATTTGCAGCCTGTCCGGACGATGTACACATAGCGCCCACGCCGCCTTCAAGCGATGCTATCTTGTTTTCTACGGCATCCACCGTCGGATTGGAAATTCTTGTATACATATGCCCCGGTGCTTCGAGGTCAAAAAGCTTTGCAAGGTGTTCACCCGAAAGATATCTGTAAGTCGTGCTCTGATATATCGGAAGCACTCTCGGTTCTCCGTTTCCCGGCTCATATCCTGCTTGAATACACTTTGTTTCAATCTTATGTTCTCCCATAATACATTCTCCTTTTCTTCATCATTATTATTCCCCATTGCGTTTTGTGCTTCACTTCTACGCTTGCCGGATTATTTCTATTTTATCTCAAAAAATCTTTTGGCATTCTCACATGTAATGCGTGCCAAGGTCTCGAATTCCATTCCTTTGATTACAGCCATTCTTCTTGCCGTATGCTCTACATATGCCGGGCAGTTTTTCTTGCCACGATGCGGTACGGGAGTCAAAAAAGGCGAATCCGTCTCCACAAGAAGAAATTCTACAGGTATCTGTGTTACGACTTCAACACCACGCCTGTTATTCTTATATGTTATCGGCCCTGCCATCGACAATGTAGCTCCAAGCTTCACATACTGCTTCGCAAGCTCTGCACTGCCGGAAAAGCAATGAAGCAGCACCCTTGCGTCCGGGATCATTTCACCGCCCGGAGCAGGTCGCTTGGGAAAATATGATTTTCTTAAATCCGAAAATGCTCCCTCTTCTTTTAAAATATCAAGACATTCCTGATCCGCTTCTCTCGAATGTATCACTAACGGCATTTTAAGCTCATTGGCAAGCTGTATTTGACGCCTAAACCAATAACGCTGCTCATCTCTCGGCGAGTGATCATAGTAAAAATCAAGTCCTATTTCTCCGATTGCCTGTACCTTATCT
>CAYRZK010000227.1:0-2155 GCA_964428785.1 uncultured Oscillospiraceae bacterium
TTTGTATACTCACTCATGTAAGCCAATCCGTCAATATCATCGCAGAACAACGCTTCAATCGGCACTTCCTCACCTGTATTCAGATCAATATTAAGCGTTTCCATATAGCTTAAATAGATAATATTGCCGTTTCCCTCCGTCTCCGTCGTATCGACATATTGCCTGTTTACATTAAGAACAATCGATAAAATATTGTTGCAGCTCATCGTTTCATAAAGCGACATTGTCGGAAACGAAAAGTCATTTATATAAAGCTCCGGATTTTTTCCGAGCTTCGCCATAATGCCTCTGTACGGCGGTATTCTTTCGAGATTTTCCATGTACAAATTCTTTATCTTCTCATTAACAGCCGTTTCCACATCCTTGTCCTTGAGACCCGATATCTGTACATAGCTTCCCTGAAATGCCAAATTGTTAAAATCATACTCTGCCTGCTGCTCCGGTGTCAGCTCATACAAATACTCCCATGCCGATGGGTAATCCTCCGGCTTCTCCGTTCCGTCTGCAAGCGTATTTATCGTCTCAAATTCAAGCTTATTTGAAGTCAGATACAGTGTCTCGCATGGAGAATTTATCCTGCCTGCTGCTCCTGCGCCGCTTCCGCTGTCATTGCCGCCGCATGCAGTAAGTGTAAAAACCGATGTAAATGTAAATATTAGTGCAATTATCAATACCGCAGGCGCTTTTACCGTTTTTATTGCATTTTTACGCTCTGTCCGTATGGTGCGTCCCATTTTCATGCCTCCAATCTCCTTTTTACATTTATCTTTTCACATTTGATATAATACATTGGCTATTTTTCCGTATTGCTGTCTATCCTCGGTACATATCCGGCTTCTCTGCCTGTTTCCTGTCCTGCCGGGCTGACTATCCATTCCACGATATCTCTTATCGGGCTGTCCTCCGGTGTGCTCGCATCTATGATTACATACGACGGATTGATAAGCGGATATGTTCCGTCTGCTATTGTATCATCACTCGGCACTACTCCGTCTATACCTATAAGCTTAATCTGATCCGTATAATGCATACTCGTCACATAATAATAGTACGAATATCCTATCGCACCCTCCGAATTTTCGTAAGAAGCCACTGCATCTACAATACCGCCCATATCTGCAATCTTACGCTCTGTCGGAGCTCCCATTATTTCAGCCTCAGGAATAATATAATGATACATACCGGTCTGGCTTCCCGAATTGTTCGGTCTTTGATATGCTATGATAGGTACATCATCGCCGCCCACCTCAGACCAATTCGTAATCTTTCCGGAATATATGTCATAAAGCTGCTGTACAGTCAGGCTATCCACAGTGTTGTCCTTATTAACAAAGAACACAAAAGCTCCGTTGAGGAACGGTGTCAGCTCGAACTCAAAGCCTGCATCATCCGCCATCTGCTGCTGTTCCTCCGACGGCATTGAACAGAAAATCATATCGACTTTTCCTGCAATCAGATTTTCATATGCTCCATCCGTCTTATTGCAGAGCACCCACTGTCGTGCTTCTTCAATATCCATGTCAAGCAGCTTGGATGCCATAAGCTCATAATAAGGCGCAAGCGCTGTCGCACCGTCAATTAAAGGAAAATCATCGGTTGTAAACTTCAATGCTTTCACTTCTGTCTGCGAATTTTCACCGCCCTGGTTGCCGCCGCATGCTGCCATTCCTCCTAGTGCAAGCACAAGCACCAGTAACGCAGCCAAAGCTCTCTTAAATTTCGCTGTTTTCACTAACTTCATTTTTCGTTCCCCATTCTATATTCTTTTCTGCAAGCTCCCTTTTTCTCATCTTCCTCTGCGCACCTCTGCATCCATGCAATACCGTCAGTATCGTCAATACCGGCGAGCTGCGGAAGCGCACGATCGAATAGGGACTTTATAATTATACTATATCACTTTATATAAATAAATCGATATAGCTTTGTTTATTAGACTCGATTTTTATTTTCTTTGTTCCGAATTTTCACCCAAACTTTTCCGCAGCACTTATTTTTTTGACTGATGCGGTATTCCACGATATTTCTGCACTATTTTAATACTAATTTTACCGAAAACTGCTCATACTATCGTTAACACGATTACGATTACAACTGCAATTACAATTACAATTACAATTACAATTACAATTACAATTACAATTACAATTACAATTAC
>CAYRZK010000228.1:0-2154 GCA_964428785.1 uncultured Oscillospiraceae bacterium
CTTATATTGAAACAATTATATAATATGTTTATACAAAAATCAACAAATATAAAGGCAACTGATGCTATCGCTTCATCGTGTCTTGTTTCTTAAAGCTGCTCGATAAAACCGAAGCCGTTAATCACGCTTCTTTCTAAGCATAAAATCTGGAGCTGCCGGTCTTTCAAGCTTAATCTTAAGCATCTGCTGCGGATGCGGTGCGGACATTACTGGTTCACCTGTTTCAAGATCATACATTTCTGTCAATATCTGTGTATAGTAATCAGTATATGGACCGAAAACCTCTATGGTATCTCCTATACTCATCTTATTTCTCTGCTCTACTATTGCATATCCTGTATCCGTATCATATTCCTTAACAAGCCCTGTAAAATAGTAGTCTCTCGTATATGCGCTTGTTTGATAGTTTTGATCCTTATTGGTAGGCTTATCGAAATAAAAACCTGTAGTAAATTCTCTGTGAGAAACCTTTTTAAGCTCGCTGAGCCATTCCGGATTAAATACATAATTTTCGGGATCTTCATAATAAGCATCTATAGCTTTGCGATATGCACTCACGATAGTTGCTACATAAAATATGCTTTTCATGCGTCCTTCTATTTTTGCCGATATTATACCGGCTTCCGCAAGCTCCGGAATATGCTCTATCATGCAAAGATCTCGTGAATTCAATATATATGTGCCTCGTCCGTCTTCTTCTACAGGATAATATTCGCCTGGTCTTTTTTCTTCCACCAAGCTGTATTTCCATCTGCAAGGATGTGCGCATTGACCTCTGTTGGCGTCACGCTCTATCATAAAATTGGAAAGCAGACATCTGCCCGAATATGAAATACACATAGCTCCGTGAACAAATGCTTCGATTTCCATATCGTCGGACATCTCTTTTCTGAGCTCTTTAATCTCATTAAATGTCAACTCACGAGCAAGGACGATTCTCTTCACACCCTGTTTTTCCCAAAACCTTGCAGTGACATAATTTGTCATATTTGCCTGTGTTGACAAATGGATCTCGGCTTCGGGCATTATCTCTTTTATAAGCATGACAATACCGGGATCGGATACAATAAAAGCATCTATTGGGATATTTTTTATCGTATTAAGATAATTCATAAGAGGCTCTATATCTTCATTATGTGCAAATATGTTAAGTGCCATATAAGCCTTGGCACCGTATGAATGGGCGAATTCAACACCCTCCTTGATTTCATCTATGGTCAGATTACCTGCACCCGCCCTGAGCGAAAAAAGCTCTCCGCCGAAATATACAGCATCAGCGCCGTAGACTACAGCTATCTTCAATTTTTCAAGATCTCCGGCAGGTGCCAGCAATTCCATCTTTTTCATTTTTGTCATTTTGTAATTTCCTTATTTACCATATGTTTTTCGTAAAGCCATTTTGGCTATTTGTCATTAAAGCTTACTATTACTGCATTACTGCTATTTTACAATGCATACCGCAACACCGTCACCGAGCGCATGTACGGAAGCTTCGAGATTGTCAGAACTGTTTATTATGTCAACAAACTCACGCATTTTCCTTATATTAGTCTTATATTTCCCGTTTGGATCATATTCGTCTGATGCCGTCTTTGCTTTCATAAGAATATTGTCGCAAATAATTACAGCGCCGGGATATATAAGCTGCATCGATGCCTCAAGAAATTCTGCATAATGGCTCTTACCCGCATCGATAAAAACCAAGTCATAAGGCTTTGTATTTTCTCTCTGATGTTTTTCATAAAGCTCATTCATTACAGCTACCGCATCACCTTGCAGGCATGTTATTCTATCCGCAAGACCGAGCTTTTCAATATTAAAAACGGCTTCTTCATGCGCATTCGTTTCTCTTTCGATTGTTGTCACCGTACAGCTTGGTGCTAGATATGCAAAGCATGCCGCACTGTATCCTACCGCAGTACCGATTTCAAGAATTTTTGACGGCTGTTTCATCGCAAGAAGCGTTCGCAGGAAGCTTTCAGTGTCTTTTAAAATAATAGGCACACGCTTTTCCTCACAAAGCCGTCTAAACTCACTCATTTCAGGATTTATGGGTTTATAGTACCTATTTAGATATTCTTCAACTACAGGGTTGGTAATATTCATATACGATTTCTCCTATGAAAAACAAGCTGTATATAAATCATGCTATCC
>CAYRZK010000229.1:0-2150 GCA_964428785.1 uncultured Oscillospiraceae bacterium
CTGTAATCCTTTTGAACATATCGCTTTCCTTTCTATGTATCAAGAAACCTTCTCATTGAAATAATGCTTCCGCATGCTCCTATCGACACTCCGAGCGCCACGAAAATCCAAACAAGATTTGCAGCCATAAATCCTACAGGTACCATAGACATACCCATCATAAGGCTGAGATCAAGCGAAATCATCTCCATAACCGCATTATATACGATCGCAGTTATACATACGGCAATTCCTGCTGAAACAAGCCCTATAATCATTCCCTCAATCAAGAACGGCCCTCTTATAAACCAATTCGTTGCGCCCACATATTTCATGATTTCTATTTCACGATGGCGTGCATTGACCGTCAACTTTATCGTATTTGAAACAACCACCACCGATACTATTACAAGGAATATCATAATAACCGCCATACCTGTCCTAAGTGCATCCGTCACCTTTACAAGCTTGTCCACTGTATCCTTGTAATAATTTATTTTTTTAATGCCGTCAAATGTATTTAATACCTTTGCAACAGCATCCGCATCTTCAAGATCATGCACCTTGATTTCGATCGAATTCGGAAGCGGATTTTCAACAAGACCATCGAGCATATAGGCATCTTCTCCCCACTGCTGTACCTTCCACTGTTCCATGGCAGTATCCTTGTCAAGATAATAAATATCGTCCACCTCGTCCATGCCTGAAAGCTGTAATATCATAGTCTCGGCTGCTTCATAAGTCACTTCGTCTTCAAGATATGCCGACACGGATTCAAAGTCCTGCTTCGCTTCTTCTATCGCCACGCCGATATTTACAATTACAACAAAAAACAATCCCAGTATAAGAAGCATCGCTGTAATTGAGAACATCGACGCAAGGCTCATGCCCCTGTTTCGGAACACCTGAGTAAAGGCCTGTTTTGTCGAATACCAAAGCTTATTTAACATATTGACCAAGACCTCCTCCCTGATAAGCCCCTCTGTGATTCACAAGATCCTCGTCTTTCATGCCGTACTGTCCGAATTCATCACGTACAATACGCCCTTTTTCTATCTTGACCACTCTTTTTCCCATCTTATCTACGATATCCTTGGCATGTGTTACCATTACAATCGTAGTTCCTCGCATGTTTATCTGTTCGAGCAGTCTCATTATTTCCCATGCGGTATTCGGATCAAGATTACCCGTAGGCTCATCCGCAATAAGCACAGTCGGATTATTCACAATAGCTCTTGCGATAGCCACTCTCTGCTGTTCTCCTGCCGAAAGCTCCTCCGGATATTTATTTGCTTTATTGCTTATCCCCACAAGGCTCAGCACCTGCGGCACCTGCCGTCTTATCTGGCGTGGTGTCTGATCTATGATTTCCATTGCAAAAGCAACATTCTCAAAAACGGTTTTCTTTTCAAGCAGTCTGAAATCCTGAAATACGATACCGGTGCTTCTTCTTAACATAGGAATTTCTCTGTTTGAAAGCGTTGTAATTTCTTTGCCGTTTACCTTTATACTTCCGCTGTCAGCATCTATTTCTTTCAATATAAGTTTGATAAATGTCGATTTGCCTGCGCCCGAAGGGCCTACCAAAAATACAAAATCGCCCTTGTTTATTGTGATGCTCACATTGTCAAGGCCGATGTTAGAATTGTAATTCTTCGTAACATTTTCAAATACTATCATCATAATTCTCCAATAACTGTTTCCCTAATACGACATGTATGTATTCTTTTTTACATATCACGACAATATAATATCACAAAACGACCTGCATTTAAAGTGTGGATTAAGTGAAAAGTCTTACATTTATTATTTATGTGCTTTTAATTTACAATATTTCCTATAATATCTAAAAATACAGGCTTGATTTTCTCCTTTATCTTTTCGTTTGCTGCCGGTATTTCACAGTTATACTGACATGAATATATCAATCTTTCATCAAGCAGCGGAATCGTATACCGCCTTGCTCTTGCCGATATACTAAGCTTTTCTCCGTTTCCGCCGGTTTCCCATGCTCCGACAAAATCACGCAGCTCACGCCTGTTTATACCGGCATTGTCCTTATTTATTACAACAAACACCTTATGACCTCGAATTCCAAATGTCTTTACAAAAGACATATATCCCGCATTGCCAAGAAGTCTTGACGGCAGCGGATCTATAACGCATATTAT
>CAYRZK010000230.1:0-2149 GCA_964428785.1 uncultured Oscillospiraceae bacterium
GATATGTGCTTTGAGTGCTTCAGGCATATCGTCAAAGTCCTTAAAGAGCGTCGGATAAATCTTCTGCATTGTAAGTGCGATAGGATCATCTTCATCCACAATGTAATAATTTGTTGTTCCGTTATAAGCATCAATTACAACCTTGATGGAGTTTCTGATGTAGTTAACATTCGTAAGCTCCGAATACGGCTCCGAATACGGATAATTGTCGCTTGTTGTATAAGCATCGATAATCCAGTACAGCTTGCCGTCCACAGTTACGATATATGCATCATCGTCATACGAAAGATAAGGCATGATTTCCTTAACTCTCTGATGAATGTTTCTGTTGATTACGATTACCGAATCGCTGTTAATATTAGTGGCAACAAACATCTTGAGGTTTCTTTCTCTTATCGAGAACATGAGCTTATTGATAAAGTTCATCTTAATGCCGGCGCTGCCCTCATATGTTGTATATACATTGCTTGAGCCGTCAGGATAATCGAATTCCTCTTCATTTGTTTTGAGAAGCACATAATTATTTGTGAGCTCTCCGAAATAAATCTCAGGACGATCGATATCTATCTCGCTTACTTCCGAAATAGGCGGTATACCGCTTATCATCATATCAGGCTGTCCCGAAGCCGTTACTCGGTCTACTCTCGACAGAGTAACGCCGTAACCATGAGTATATTTGAGGTGCTTGTTAAGCCATTCCTGCGATATCTTTGACTCGTCGATTTCTCTTGCCGAAAGGAATACCTGTGTATATTCACCGTTGAGCATATATCTGTCAACATCAACATCGCTGAATGTATAATACTGTCTGATAGCCTGTGTCTGATTGTAAAATCTCTCCGCAGGCTCAAAGTCATTGATTCTGATATTCGCAATAGTTTCCTGATTGTTTGCAATATCGTCTGCCGTGAGCTCGGCGGATGCCGAAAATTCTTTAATATCAACATCATCAAGCCCATAAGCCATCTGTGTATATTTAATATTTCTTTCGAGATACTGTCTTTCCTTGTTAATTTCGTCAGGTGATACGATGAAATTCTGAACAAGCGATGCCGCACCTGTACCTACAAGCCCTACAACAAGCATGATTGCCGGAACGGCAAATATCAGCTTAATCTTCTTTTTCTTAATACCTATCGCCCATGTAACTGCCGCAGCGACTGCGAGTACCGCAAGTCCTCTATACATCCAGAGCGTAATATTAACATCCGTAAAACCTGCACCGTATAAAACACCCGTGCCCGAATGGAGGAGATCATACTGTCTTAAAGCAAAATTAAGTCCTACCATAAGGAAAAGAATGATACCGAGAATGATTATCTGATTTTGAGCAATGTGAAGGAGTGTTTTTATATTATCATTGTCAAGCTTCTTCTGTGCCTTCTTCTTAGCCTTGCCCATGTTGAAGTTTTTGACGCTGTCAAACGCATCACGCATCGACTCGCCCATTGTAGGCCCCTCAAACGGATAATCCTTGTTCTTGCCCGTTCTTGCTTCCGGCGAATATTTGCGAGCGTATTCGTAAAGCTCTTCTTCCTCTTCTTCATCCACAGTAGAAGTGAACATGCTCGGCGTTCTTTCCGCAAGAAGCGTCGAATAATAAACAACTGTCGCTACAATAAAAATAATAACTCCGCCTATAAGCATTTCATTCAGTCTCTGAATAAAGTCGAGCTTGAAAATATAGAATGAAATGTCATGTCCGAAGAGTGGGTCGTCCGTACCGAATGATGTGCTGTTAAAGAACTGAAGTGCATACCACCAAAGGTTCGTAACGATAGCTGCCGCTACAAATAAGCCTGCGGCTGTCGAAATCAGTACCTCTATGGTTCTGAGTTTTTTCAGATTAGGCTCTTCGTTGGATTCCACCTTATTAAAGTAGCCCTTCTTAAGCGCATTCAAGTACAGGAACATAAGCAATGTCACTACAATAAAGGTCGGTATACCCATTGTCAGCTGTGCTTTGAGCTGCGTTAAGAATACAGCAACATACGAAAGCTCCTTGAACCATAAGAAATCCGTGATAAATCCGATTAATGAGACAAACAGAAGTACTATTACCGCAAGAATCAGTACTACCCATGCCGCACGGTTCATTTTCTTTTTCAACTAAAAGTCCTCCTTTGATACCATTCTCCCTATTGAGAAC
>CAYRZK010000231.1:0-2147 GCA_964428785.1 uncultured Oscillospiraceae bacterium
CTTGTAATTATGCTGCCCGGTAAGATCGGAGCTGCCGACTTTATGGGTAATCCGTTCGCTTGCGGCGATGGATTTAATATTACCGGCGGAGAAGATGACGAACAATCGGTCGATGATGAAAAAGTGCAGGGAGATACGGACGGCGACGGAGTGCAGGATGACTTCGATCTGGACGGCAAGACAGATGTAATCCCCGGAGCAGTTAATGAAGTGGTGAATACAGGAGATATGCCGGTATGGGAAGCAAGCGGCATATATACGGATATAGATCGTCTGATGCTTGTGAATAAAACAAATCCGATAAGTGCGGAATATGTACCGCCTGATCTTGTAAGAGCGGCATATTGTGCTGCGAACAGAAGCGAGTCGGGACAGTATTTGACGAGAGAAGCCTGCGATGCATTTAACAAGCTTGCATCTGATGCGGCAGAGGTTGGATATGAAATCGTTGTTACGACGGCATATCGTTCTTATAATTTCCAAAGCTACTTATATAATTCATATGTGCAGTCGGACGGACAGGCGGCGGCTGACAGATACAGCGCACATCCAGGTACGAGCGAACATCAGTCGGGGCTTGCTGCCGATGTTTCGTCACCGTCGGTGAATTATGCGCTTACTCAGAATTATATCAATACGACAGAGGGCAGATGGCTTGCCGATAATTGTTATAAATACGGATTTATTATAAGATTTCCGGATGGTGATGAGGGCATAACGGGTTATATGTATGAGCCGTGGCATATACGATATGTCGGACAGGAGACGGCAAGAAAAATTTATGCACTCGGCATAACGCTTGAAGAATATGTTTCTCAATATGCAAGCTATGAAAACGGAGCTGATATGTCAGAAACTACGCAAGAGTAAGCGTAAGGTGAGAGCTTCACAATATTGATGTAATATACAGTCCGCATATTTTCGTGTTTTATGTTTTTTGGATAATTCATGGTTGTAATGTGATGGCTGTTGTATTAAAATATATGTTTAATAACACAAAAAACAGATAAAATTTGAAGCTGTAAAAGGAGAAAAAATGGCACAGTATTACAATGAACCATCAAGAACATTTAGTGAATATCTTTTAGTACCGGGCTATTCCTCAAAGGAATGTAAGGTAGAAAATGTCAGCCTTAAGACGCCTATTGTTAAATTTAAAAAAGGAGAAGAGCCTGCGCTCAGCATGAATATCCCTATGACCTCGGCAGTAATGCAGGCTGTATCCGGCGATGACCTTGCCGTAGCGCTTGCCAAGGAGGGCGGTATTTCGTTTATTTTCGTATCGCAGTCGATTGAAAGTCAGGCTGCTATGTTAAGAAGAGTCAAGTCGAGCAAGGCAGGCTTTGTAAGAAGCGACTCTAATATCAGACCGGATCAAACTCTTGCGGATATACTCGAATTAAAGGCAAAATCCGGACATTCGACAGTCGCTGTAACGGATGACGGAACAGCCGAGGGCAAGATGATAGGGCTTGTCACATCAAGAGATTATCGTGTGAGCAGAATGTCACTCGATACAAAGATAAGCGAATTTATGACACCGTTTGATAAGCTTATTACGGCGCCGGAGGGTGTTACGCTTTCCGAAGCAAATGATATTATTTGGGAGCATAAGCTCAATGCGCTTCCTATTATTGATGAAAATCAGAGACTTACATCTTTCGTATTCCGTAAGGACTATGACTCACATAAGGCTAATCCTCTCGAACTTCTCGATTCACATAAGAGATATGTTGTAGGAGCAGGCGTTAATACTCGTGACTATAAGGAGCGAATTCCGGCGCTTGTGGAAGCAGGCGCAGACATACTCTGCATAGATTCGTCGGAGGGGTTCTCGGAATGGCAGAAGGATACCATAGATTTTGTAAGAGAAAAATACGGAGATACTGTTAAGATAGGTGCCGGCAATGTTGTAGACAAGGAGGGCTTCTATTTCCTTGCGGAAGCCGGAGCGGACTTTGTAAAGGTCGGAATCGGCGGCGGTTCAATATGTATTACAAGAGAAACAAAGGGTATCGGTCGTGGACAGGCTACAGCCGTTATAGATGTTGCGGCAGCAAGAGACGAATATTTTGAAAGAACGGGAATATATATCCCTATTTGCAGCGACGGAGGTCTCGTATATGATTATCATATGACGCTTGCGC
>CAYRZK010000232.1:0-2134 GCA_964428785.1 uncultured Oscillospiraceae bacterium
GTCTCGGAGCCTTATCCGCTATAATTCCTATGCAGTTTTTCCCTATAAGCGAGCCAAACTGCGCAATCCCCGCAAGTGATGCCGCTGCCGTCAGTGTCATACCTATCGATGACGCATACGAAGCAATATACGGAACAAAATTGCTCACAGCACCAAGGCTCATAATACCGAGTAAAGTAAATGTAAAAGCTCTTGATGCTACCGCCACCTCGTAGCGCACGCCTGCATCGGAATTAGACTTTTGCGCCTTTTGTTTCTTGGACTCGTACGGTGCAAGACCTTTATCCTCAGGCGAATTTCTGTAAAGGAAAAGCATGGACGGCAGTGCTGTGGCGGCAATAATTATGCCATAAAGTGCATAAGTCGCCTGCCAGCCGTGCTTCTGCATATATGCGCCTGCAATAGGATTTATGATCATCCCGCTTATCCCCGTCATTGACGAACTGAAGCCGATAAATGTCCCTACATTCGATTTAAACCACTTGTTCAGCGACACTGTCGCTACCATCGACGGCATTAACGACTGAACCATTCCCGAAAGTATACCATATATATAGAACATCCAAACCTTCGTAAAGTGCCCCATTGCAAAATAGCACAATATTTGAATGACAAGAAGCCCTACCACTACTTTTTTCATGCCCATCCTTTCGACAATAGGGTTTAAGGCTCTTACGGCAAAGCCCGACACGAGAGACTGTATTGTGGCATAAATCGCAAACACCCCCGTGCTCACTCCAAGGAATTCGCTTACAGGTGTGTAAAATATCCCGGCGCACCCAAATGCCAGCGAAACACTTGTTGCCGAAACAATACAGCAGCAAAACAAGATTATAAATCCATAATGAAAGCCTCCTCCGCCTCCTCCGAATCTTTTGGCTTTTTCCACTGTCGATGCCGTTTCGGCAGCATCATTCTTTACTTCCATAATACAACCCCTCCTCATACCGTTACTACATCATCGTCTCCAGTACTCCCAATATCTCCGGCAATCTCAAACGGGCATTTGGCTGCACAGCCGTATATCGTATAAAAGGCTTGACGCCTCCATGTATTAACACACGCTGCCCGAATACCGTCACAAGATCTGCCAATGCTTTCGGTGAAAGATTATTTTTCTCTGCAAATTCAAATACGATTCTGACACTCGGTTTTCCGGCTACTATCTGTTTTTCTTCACGGACACCTGTTATACAAAGCTTTTCAGCCGCTGCTCGTATGCGTGATACCTTGAGCAAGGCTGCTGTTTCCGGCGGTATCTCGCCGAATCTGTCAAGAAGCTCATCCGCAATTTCATCTTCGTCTTCTTCCGTTTTGACAGCAGCAATTCTCTTATACATAGCCAGCTTGGTCATCTCATCGCCGATATACGCATCCGGAATATATGCCGGAACAGACAGTTCTATAGCAGTTTCGCTCCTATCCGGATTTACAATCTCTCCCTGAAGCGCCCTTACCGCATCGTCGATAAGCTTGCAATACAGCTCATAACCTATGCTCATCATATGACCGTGCTGTGCAGTTCCGAGAATATTGCCGGCACCTCTGATTTCAAGATCACGCATAGCCACCTTAAAACCGGCACCGAACTCCGTGAATTCTCTTATCGCACGCAGTCGTTTCTCAGCCGTTTCATTCATTACCTTATCTTTTTCGTACATCAGATAAGCATATGCCATACGATTGCTTCGTCCGACACGCCCACGCAGCTGATAGAGCTGAGAAAGTCCAAGCTTATCCGCATTGAGTATGATTATCGTATTTACATTCGGTATATCTATACCCGATTCTATAATTGTTGTCGCAAGCAGTACATCATATTCACGATTTACAAAATCCATCATAATACTTTCGAGCTGATTTTCATCCATCTGCCCATGTCCGACAGCAATACGCAGCTCCGGCATTACCTCTTGAAGCTCTGCTGCTATTTTTCCTATTCCACGCACCCTGTTATATACGATATATGCCTGCCCGCCTCGTCCGAGCTCACGCTCAACTATCTCTTTTATGAGTGCATAATCCTGCTCAAGCACATAAGTCTGCACCGGATATCTTTCCTGCGGCGGCTCTTCTATAACGCTCATGCTTTTTATGCCTGTGAGCGACATATGAAGCGTTCTCGGAATAGGTG
>CAYRZK010000233.1:0-2124 GCA_964428785.1 uncultured Oscillospiraceae bacterium
GATAAATAAGTCCGTTTCGGCATGCCCGGATATCCATTCCGTCAAATGTGCCGCCGGTGCAAAGCCTATCCCCTTTGTTACAATCGCAAGTCTTTTTCGTTTATCCGTACCGTTTCCAGGCTTCATGAGGCTGCTTACCCCAAGTATACCGTTCTTATAGACGCCTCTGACCGTAATTTTGTTCCCCGAATTTAAAAACTTTTTCGATTTACTTCCTATCGCCTTGACAGCGACATGTATCGTACCATTTTCCGTATCGCTTTTTAAAATCGAAATAGGAAAATTGTAAAAGCTGCTGTCCTCTGCTGCCTTTAAGAACACATATGCTCCTGGAACAGCCGCCTTAATGGCAAAGCTGCGTCCCACATTTATTATAAGTACAGTGATGTCATCACCATACTTTTTTCTTTGAGCCACCTCCGCCTCAGCTTCCTCACGCCGCACCGCCGCTTTTTTTCCTGCATGAACGAATTCATTATATATACATACACCTTTCCAGTAACATTCGCATTTATCCTTACCGGCAAGCCTGCTGCACATAAGGCAGTCGCCTGTTTCCGCAAGCTCGCACGGGCAAAATTCGCTGCCGCAGTCAATACAATCATAATAGCTGTCGCTCATATCCTGCCTCCCGCTAAATTCATATCTCACATAATATGATATTCGGTCTGTATATGTGCATATGTGATATAATGCAACGCTTACGGATTATGCCAACCCCTTGCTTTTAAGTTTAAAGTGTTTGCTTCTTAAATGATTTCCAAGGAATGTATATATTGCGGACGCAGTAAAATATTTTTGGGAGGTAAATATACTATGAAGAAAACCGTCAAAAAACATTGTAAAGCTTTTAAAAAATATATCCTGCGTCATCGTTCATCATTTGCCGTTATTGCGACGGCATTTGCTATGACTGTATGCGTGAATGTTACTTACGGCGAGGTATCTTCGACGTATGAAAATCGTTCAGGCTTGTCACGGGCTGTTTCCGCAAATTTCTTCAATACAGCCGCTTCCGGAGCTCATATCGGCATATCCGCTGCGGAGCCTGAGGTCTCCGCACAGTCTGCGATAGTTATAAACGGAAATACGGGAGAAATATTATATGAGAAAAACTCCGGGCTCAAGGCTTATCCGGCAAGCACCACAAAAATAATGACGACATTGATTGCGCTCGAAACGCTTGAAGCATTACAAAGTCCGATTGAGCAAACTGTTAAAGTGCCGTATGAAGCAGCAGGTGTCGAGGGATCCTCTATCTACCTTGAAGCCGGTGAGGAAATAAGCTTTGAAGATTTATTGTACGGTATGATGCTGCGCTCAGGCAATGATGCCGCAGCAGCCACCGCTTTAATAATAAGCGGAAGTATCGAAAGCTTTGTCGAGCTGATGAATACAAGAGCAGTCAAAATAGGCTGTCTCAATACACATTTCACAAATCCGAGCGGTCTTTTTGACGACGAGCATTACACAACGGCATACGATATGGCACTTATAAGCATGGAAGCCATGAAGAACAAATCGTTCAGAGATATAGCCTCCGCCAAAGAATATACGGCAGGCAGAGCGCCCGGAAAATACAATTATTTCTACAATAAAAACAAAACGGTGCACCAATATTACGGCGGTAACGGTATAAAAATCGGATATACCAAGTCATCCGGCAGGACACTGGCAGCATCTGCCGAAAGAGACGGGCTGATGCTCATATGCATTGTAATGAATGCAAGCAACTGGTTTAACGATGCCTATAGGCTTATGGATTATTGCTTTGAAAAAGCGCAAAAATAAATATTGCATAAGCTGCATTGTAGCGATAAAATATAAGAAAATAGGTTTACAAATCGAAGCAGGCTTTTTAAGTCTGCTTCAAAAATTAAAATATACAGACCGAAAGGATTTACAAAGATGGTCACATTAAAAGACATAACATATGCTCAAAAAATTCTTGAAGGAGATATCAGAAAAACCGATATTTTCTATGCTTCAAATATCATCTGTGAAAACGATATTTATCTTAAAACGGAAAATCTCCAGGTCACAGGAAGCTTTAAGGCAAGAGGCGCTGCCTATACGGTAAGCCAGCTCTCGGATGAACAGAAATCGCACGGTATCATCGCATGC
>CAYRZK010000234.1:0-2112 GCA_964428785.1 uncultured Oscillospiraceae bacterium
TTACTACGATTTTAATTATGGCAGAAGTTGTCCTTTTTCTCAAGCGTTATCTTGTAAATAATTCATATCTGCGAATAATTTCTTTTTAGATCGCCAACTGGTAGCTGATGAACTCCTCATATGCCACTCGCTTCACCGGCTTTTTTGTCACGAATATCGATAACCTTCTTCAAACTGCAACGGACATATTTTTTTGAAAGCTTGGTACTTCTCCTAAAGAGTCCTTTCACTTTGCAATGCACTTTTTTGAGCCTGCTTGGGCAGCGAAAATCTTTTTTGAACGGATATAACGAATTGTTCTATCCCTATTACTTTTCAACGGACAATTCTTCGAAAAATTATGGGTACGAATTAATCAAAAAAATGCGTCCCTGCTTTGTGAAAACAGAGACGCATAAAAAAATGACATTACAGACTATACGCACTCCACCGGAATACTGATCTCTGTGACGAATTTACTCAAGTCGTTGGTCAGCCCATAGTCAATCATGGTAATTTCACGAGAAAATCCGCTGATTTCAAGTTTATGCTCTTGGATATAGGTAAGCAGTTTTTTGTACTGTGCAGGTGCTTCGACATGGCTACCGTGAAATCGGATGGTCACGCAAAGGGTTTCAGTCAAAAGCGTGGTCTCGCCCTCAAAATGATCTTCCTCGTCCAAAATCAGAAAGATACCATCATAGCTGTCAAACGCACCTCGTTCCAGCTTTTCCGGGCTAATGCCGATGCCTACCTTGCCGAGAAAAACCACCGCCTCCGCTTGTTCCTGTTCCAGTCGCCGCATTGGTGTCTCCATATCCAGAAAGCCACGGATTTTTAGAGAGTCACCTACCCAAACCATACGACATCCGCTTTTGTGAGTCAGTTGTACCGTATCAAATATGGAATTTTTGGCATCTGCGATCATTTGTAAACGGTTGTCGATTTTTCGCTCAATGCGCTTCAATTTTTCCTGCTTGGCAATGACTGCCTGTTTTTGCAGGAGCAATTTTTCCTCCATTCGTTCCACATCACGGTTGCCGAGAAAATCTTCTATTTCTGTTAAAGGCATATCCAAGGCACGCAAATATCTAATACTGTTCAGTACTTCAAATTGTCTTGCTCCATAATAGCGATAGCCGCTGTCGGGACTGATATATTCCGGGATAATCAGCCCCATATCCTCATAATACCTAAGACTGCTCACGCTCAAATGAAAGAGTTTTGCTACATCTCCAATGGAAAAAAGATTTTGTTTATCCATGCTGAACTCCAATCTCATTCTGCCTGTTTTTCCTCATCAGCACCGTAAATGCAATGACGCAGAACACCACAGAGATAATAGAGCCGGAGGCGGTAGCCAGTCCCATAGGCAGCAGCGTTGTAGGGAACAGCTTAGATGTCAGATACACACCGGGAACACGCATCAGCACAATGGCTATGATGTTGTGTAGGAACGAAATGCCGGATTTCCCCACAGCACAGAAATAACCACTGAAGCAGAAATGCACACCGGCAAAAATGCAGTCCCACACATAGCCACGGAGATATTGACCGCCCAGACGCACCACTTCCGCACCCTCTGCGGTGGTGGCATTAGTGAACAACGATACCACCGGTTCTGCCCAAAACTGCATGACCACAGCCACGATGCAGCCGAATCCAGCAGCCAAGAAAGCGGCATAGCGCATGGTATCCACTGCTCGCTCCGTCTTTCCTGCACCGATGTTCTGAGCACCCAAAGCAGACACGGTAGAGAGCATAGAGGACGGCACAAGAAACAAGAAGCTCATTATCTTTTCCACGATACCAACTGCGGAGGAATCGCTGAGTCCCCGATTGTTAGCAATGATGGTAATGACTATAAAGGCAATTTGAATCAGACCATCCTGCAAGGCAACCGGGATACCGATTTTTAAAATGTTACCCATGACAGGGCGATATGGCTTGAAATCGGATTTTCTCAAAGAAATACCGGTTTTCTGTTTCAACATCACAACCAACGATACAATGACACTGATTGCCTGAGACAGCGTAGTACCGAGTGCTGCACCCGCAGGTCCCATGTGAAAAGCTCCCATAAACAGATAGTCCAGTCAGATATTGGCAGCGCAAGCGATAGCAATAAAATAC
>CAYRZK010000235.1:0-2112 GCA_964428785.1 uncultured Oscillospiraceae bacterium
GGATTGGAGGAGGATGAATATGTATACAGCTGGGATGATAGCGAATATCGTCGTGAAGACGAAGAGGAAGAATCCCGAAATTTTTTGCTTGAAGATGACTAATCTCGATTGCGCAAGTGTACATACACTTGCTGTGCTCGCTATTCTCTCAAGTATTTATGTTTGAGAAGAACAAAGCCAAACAAAGCCGGGCAGATAAAAATAAAAAACATAATATTATCTGCTCGGCATTTCTTATATAGTAGTGATCAGCTGTTCATTTACAGATTTATAATAAGCTCTTTAACCCATGTGCATAGTTTTTGGCTGCTTTCGTTTGCTATGCGAAGCACCTCTTCATGAGTGTGCTTGACGGAAGCGATACCGGTTGCCATATTGGTAATGCAGTATAAACCAAATACTTTCATGCCTAGATAATTTGCAACAGTAGTTTCGGGAACGGTGGACATACCGATAGCATCTGCACCCATAACGGCAAAGGCTCTTATTTCGGCAGCTGTTTCGTAGGAAGGGCCGTTAAAAATTGCATAAACACCTTTCTTATAATTTATTCCGAGATTTTCTGCTATTGCCTCAGCCTTGGCTATAAGCTCTTTTGAATACGCTTCGGACATATCAGGAAAACGAGGACCGAATCTTTCGTCGTTAGGACCTATGAGAGGATTGATTCCCAAAATATTGATATAATCTTCAATAATCATTAAATCTCCAGGTGTAAAATCCTTATTAATACCGCCGCAGGCATTTGTAACGATAAGTGAGTTGACTCCGAGAAGCTTCATAACATATATAGGATAAGTGACCTCCTGCATTGAAAAACCTTCGTAATAGTGAAAACGTCCGCTCATGGCTATCAGCGTTTTACCTCCAAGCTTACCTATAACAAGCTCACCTGCATGTCCGGCAAGGCTTCCTATAGGAAATCCGGGAATTTCGCTGTATGCAATAACATCTTTATCTTCAATAATATCCACAAGGGCACCAAGACCGCTGCCGAGAATGATACCGACAGTAGGCGTGTGGTTTGTTCTGCTTTTGATGAAGCTTACGGACTCTTGTACTTTTTCGTATAACATTTTATTTTTATATGATGTATTGACCATAATATATCATATCTTCCTCCTCCGCTGATTTTAATTATTTTATAAATTTATGATAAAGAAATCACTGCCAATAGTCAAGACCTTTAGAATTGTCGTATTTTGTCGAAAAACATCAAAAAAGCAATGAAATTTTGCCTTGAAATCATTTAATGCGATTCATATACTTATTAATGTGATATTTTGTAAAATTTGATTGAGAAAGGGGACAAAAGTGAGTACAATTAAAGTCGGGATAGCGGAAGACAATAAAGATTTTTGTAATATGATGACGGATTATTTCGATACATATGACGATATCAAAATTGATTTTACGGTGCATGATGGAGTAAAAGCGCTTGAAGAAGTCAAGCAAAATTCGCCGGATATACTTATACTCGACATGATTATGCCGCATTTGGACGGACTCGGTGTTCTCGAAAGCTTGAGCAGTATGGAGCTGAAATCATATCCTAAAGTGATAGTTCTTACTGCACTCGGACATGAAACCATAACACACAGAGCGATCGAACTCGGAGCCGATTATTATATCGTTAAGCCTTTCAGCTTTGATATACTGCTTCAGAGAATAAGACAGCTTGCAGGAAAAGAAAAGCAGTTTTGCAGACCGCAAGCTTCTCAAATCGCAAAACGCAGCAGTTATGCTCAGGAAAGTGATCTTGAAATCGAAATAACAAATATGATTCATGAAATCGGAGTGCCGGCGCATATAAAAGGCTATCAATATCTCAGAGATGCTATTATTATGGTAGTTGAGGATATGGACTTGATATCAGCCGTCACCAAAGAGCTTTATCCTGCAATTGCCAAGAAAAACGATACTACTCCGAGTCGTGTCGAAAGAGCAATCAGGCATGCTATCGAAGTCGCTTGGAACAGAGGCAGAATCGAAACCATAAATAATTTGTTCGGTTATACTGTTGCAGAGGACAAGGGTAAACCAACGAACAGAGAATTTATTGCGATTATCAGCGATAAAATCAGACTGGAACGAAAATAAACGAAACAGGAG
>CAYRZK010000236.1:0-2104 GCA_964428785.1 uncultured Oscillospiraceae bacterium
CATATGTATTTATCTGCGATACATATCCTCCTATAAATACAGGCAGCGATAATGCCAATATCTGTTTGACTGCATTTGAATTTTTGAGCTTATAAATTCGCTTAAAATCGTACACTGCCGCCAATCTGGTCAAAAGTAAATTGAGAAGCATATAGCTTGCAAGCAGCCCGAATATCATCAGCTTTTCATCTATTAAAGCTCCTGCAACTACAAAAGTGATAACAATTAGATTTTGAGCATAGCCAAAAACTATCTGCGGAAGAAATATGCCTTTATATTGTAAAAATGCTGTCAACAAAGTATTTGATGAGCTGAATATCAAAAATAAAAACGCAATTCGAACAAAAAATTCCGTAAGCTCCTGCTGCTTGCCTTCAAAGCCCGGAGCGAAAATGCTTACAAACTGCGGTGCGCAAGCAACTCCGCATACTGCAATAACTACTGATGTCTTGAGCAGCAGATTTAAAATATCATTTACAAATTTATTGGCACTGCTCGTGCCCTCTTTTTCTGTTTTTTCGGAAAAAAGCGGCATAAAGCTTGTGGAAACAGCCGATAAAATGCCGGCAAACAGCATATTGGGGATGCTCTGTGCCATCACATATGCATCCACAACATAATTGGTTCCGAAAAAAGCCGCAATAACCATTTCTCTTATAAAGCCAAGAAGCTTGGAAATAAGCGTTAACATCGCCATCAGCACTGCTGTCTGTGCTGCCGTATGTCGTACTCTGTTTGTAATGTTGCCGTTGTTCAAATCTTTACACATTATCCCGCCTTAAATAACAAAAATATACTATAATATTATACTGCCGTGACTTGATATTCGCAAGCTCAAATATGCTTGCATGTTGTGCTTGATGCTGCCTTGCTTTAACTTAGTCTTGAAATGTTGTTTCGGCTAATATACAATTTAATTATGCCATATAATTTTGAGCAGACAATATGAAAGAAGGACTTATTTCAATGAAGATTTTGCTGACAGGCGGCGCCGGATATATCGGCAGCCATACTTGCGTCGAGCTCATATCGCAGGGATTTGAGATTGTAATTACCGACAGCTTTGTTAACAGCCGCAAGGATATGATAAAAAAATAGAAATGATCACCGGTAAGCCGATTGTATATTACGATTGTGATTTGTGCGATGCCGATGCAATCAACAAGCTTTTTATAAACGAAGCATCTCACGATGTGCCTATTGATGCCGTAATACATTTTGCCGGTTTGAAAGCTGTCGGTGAATCCGTGCAAAAGCCTCTGCTGTATTATCGCAATAATATAATCAGCACGCTCAATCTTCTCACAGCAATGGAGCAAAATAACATATACAATATTATTTTCAGTTCTTCCGCAACCGTATATCAGACACCGTCGTTGAGCGCACTTCTTAAATCTCATCCGGGCGGTATCACAGAAGATTTTCCTGTTGGCACCGTTAATCCTTACGGTTCCACTAAACTGGCTATTGAAAATATGCTTAAAGAGCTGCATGTTTCCAATCCCAAATTTAATATAGGTATATTGAGATATTTTAACCCGATAGGCGCTCACAGCTCGCAGCTTATCGGCGATAACCCAAACGGCATACCTAACAACTTAATGCCATATATCGCCAAGGTGGCTGTCGGTGAATTGCCGCACTTAAACATCTTCGGCAATGATTATCCGACCTCAGACGGCACATGTATCCGTGACTACATACATGTTGTAGACCTTGCAAAGGCACATATTGCAATGCTGAAGCACAATCACGGCTTATCGATTTACAATGTCGGCACAGGAATAGGATACAGAGTTCTCGATATCGTTAAGACATTTGAAAGAGTTTCCGGAGTCAAAATCCCGTATACTTATGCTCCGAGAAGAGCCGGCGATATTGCCCAATATTGGGCAGATGCTTCAAAAATCAATAATGAGCTAAACTGGTATGCTGCTTGCAGCTTGGAAGATATGTGCCTTGATGCATGGAACTATATCAGAAAATGCAGCGAACCGCACAGCTTATATATAGTATAAATATAAAACAGTCATAAGGCATATCACATCACCGGTGACGCCTTATGGCTGTTTTTCTTCCAAAGCCTTTTTTATTTGCTCACTTA
>CAYRZK010000237.1:0-2097 GCA_964428785.1 uncultured Oscillospiraceae bacterium
ATGCAAAATAGAAGAAATCTGCACACCGGATTTTGCAAAGGAGCTTGGAATCGACAAGCTCTATTACAAGATCTCACCGGTATACAGGAGCGAAACAATCTACATTCCTACTGATACCGACAACTACATGCGTCCGATTATTTCCAAGGAAGAAGCAGAAGAGCTGATTTCCAAAATGCCTGAAATCAAAGAGTCTGCCCTCGAAACAAACGACCACAGAGCGCTTGCCGAGAAATATAAGCTTTCCATCAAAACTCATGAGTGCGAGGATCTTATTCGTCTTATCAAGACAGTATATTTCAGAAGCCGTGATATGATGACTCAGGGCAAGAAACCGGGACAGACGGATATGCAGTATATGAAACAGGCAGAGGATCTGCTTTACGGCGAATTAGCTGTTTCTTTATGTATTGATGTGCATGAGGTAAAAGGCTATATCGAGAGCAAAATCGGTAAATAGCTCTTATTTCCATGCAATAATTACATTTTTTCGGTGAGGTCTTCAATTCGTGTGCATACACGGTCGAGCAATGCATACGAATGACTCACTATGATCATCCCTATTTTTCTTCTTTCTGTTTCGTTTATAATAAAATCCCAAATCTGTTTCTGCGTAACCAAATCGAACATTGTACTTATTTCATCTGCCACGATGAACCTCGTGCGTTCTCCGAGTGCTCTTGCGATACAAAACCTCATAAGCTCACCACCAGAAAGCTCCTGCGCATAGCGTTCGAGCCATTCCTCACGAATTCCAAGTCCATCGACAATATTCTTAATAATCGCATTACTTCCCCGATGATCTGAAAAAATGTTTTTAATATCATCGGCTTTTTTATATCCGAAATCTCCCTCAAGAAGCACATTCTTCATTTTTATTCTCGGATCTACTGCCATTTCGGGATGCTGCCATATCATCTGCACCGGATTGTAGCCCTTGTATCGTACAAGCGACTTGCCGTCAAGAAGTACATCTCCCGAATATGGATTTTCATAACCAGCCATAAGCTTGCACAGCGTCGTCTTGCCATATCCAGACGGAGCTGCAATCCCTACACGCTCGTTACTTCCAACTGTTAAATTAAAATTGTTATACAGCAACCGTTCCTCTGCCAATTCCAAACGATTTTTCACATCTGCATGTTTTTCTTCGCTTTGCTTCCGTTTTTCGGTCTCCGCACCGTTTGAATATTTATATGAAAAGACGATATTTTTAGCTTCTAAAATCATTTTTCCTCCCAGTTTTTCGGCATCGCTCTCCAAAGCGATTTCGTGTACTCATGCAGCTGCGCATTGCAATTTTCAAAATCACCTGGCAGCAGCTCATCTATCGTTTCTCCGTCATAAAATACAGCTATCCTGTCTGCACATTCGAGCGCCTGTTCAAGATCGTGCGTTATAAGCAGCACCGCCGCACCGTTATCCGCCATTTCCCTGAAATGCATAAGCACCTGCTTCGCCGCTTCCGTATCAAGCCCCGGCGTCGGTTCATCAGCAATTACAAGCTTAGGCTTACACATTACCGCACTCGCAATCAAGACTCGCCTTGCCATCCCACCTGAAAGCTCAAACGGATACATCGCATCCGTGCCGTCAGGCAGCCCATACCTCGCAAACAGCGCCTTTATTTCTTTTGCCGTTTCCCGTTTTTCGGCAGCTCTCAGCTTGCCTTTAGCAAGGCTCGCAGCCTTACCGCACTCGCTCACATCTCTGCGTTTTCCGAGCATAAGCTGTTTTCCTGTTTTAATAAGCGGATCGAGATATGACACATTTTGCGGCACAAGAACTATCTCGCTCCCACGCAGCTTTTTAATGCGCTCCGCCGTAAGCCTTTCACCCATATATCTTATATCGCCTTTAAGCGATGCATTGTATGGCAGTATGCCGAGGATCGCATGTGCAAGCAGGCTTTTGCCCGAACCGCTTGCACCTATAATCGCCGTTATCTCGCCGCTTTTCACAGATATGTTCAGATTTTTTATGGTGTTAAGACCGTACTGTGAAAAAGCGCCGTCATAACGCTTGAATGTTACGGACAAATCTCGCACCTCCAAAACAGGCACACTGCCCTGCATCCTGTCATGCTCTCTTTTTTCG
>CAYRZK010000238.1:0-2079 GCA_964428785.1 uncultured Oscillospiraceae bacterium
TTCCACCTTACCCCAAATTCTCAGCGGTTCTTTTTCACTCTTTTCTTCTTCGCCTCCTATATAAGGTATTACATTTTCAACCATTTCCGGCCAGTCGGCAAAAGTCTTACCTGCACCCGAAATCGCCTGATATGTCGTAACTACCACCTCATATGGCTCATACTCTGCCCATGCTGTGAGCATAGGAACATAGCTCTGTATCGAACAATTAGGCTTTACTGCGATGAATCCTTTCGTTGTTCCGAGTCGCTTCTTCTGGCTTTCAATCACATCATAATGGTGCGTATTTATCTCCGGCATGATCATCGGAACATCCGGAGTCCATCTGTGAGCGCTGTTATTGGAAACTACAGGAGTTTCCGTCTTGGCATATTCTTCCTCAATAGCCTTAATCTCTTCCTTGCTCATATCAACGGCACTGAAAACGAAATCCACTGTTGCAGCTACCTTTTCTACTTCATTCACATTCATGACCACTATATTTTTAACAGCATCAGGCATAGGAGTATCCATTTTCCACCTTGCGCCTACAGCCTCTTCGTAGGTCTTGCCGGCACTTCTTTCACTTGCTGCGATTGTAACGACTTCAAACCATGGATGATCCTCAAGAAGCGAGATAAATCTCTGTCCTACCATTCCCGTTCCTCCAAGGATTCCAACTCTTAACTTCTTTTCCATAATACTTACGAGGCGTAAGCCCCTACCTCCATTCTGTTATATTGCTGATAAATACTGTATAATTCTTATAATATTAGCATAAAACTTGTTTGTTTACAACAATTTATTTCGATTTTATATGTATTTACAACAAATTTTATATTTCTTCAATTTCTGCATCGTCTTTATTACCACTTCGTTAATAACACAATTTTTATGTTTTCGAATATATTAAAACAAATGACAGGAGGAATTGATTATGGCTTTATTTATTGGCGCCGCAACAGCGCTTGTGACTCCGTTCAAAAACGGTAATGTAGATTATGCAGCTCTTTCCGAGCTTATAGAATGGCAGATATATGACGGCATCGATGCGCTTGTTTCGTGCGGTACTACAGGCGAAGCCTCGACACTTTCCGACAAAGAGCAGCTTGAGGTCATCAAATATACCGTAGAAAAGGTAAATCACAGAATTCCGGTAATAGCAGGAACAGGCAGCAACGATACCAAACATGCGACAGAGCTTTCGATCGCTGCACAGGAAGCAGGCGCAGATGTACTTCTTATCGTCACGCCGTATTACAACAAATGCAGCGAAGCGGGACTTATAGAACATTACCAAACGATTGCCGATAATATCAAAATACCGCTCATCATGTACTCCGTCGCAGGCAGAACCGGAGTTAATATAACGCCTGCCGTTGTTGCGGAAACATGCGAACACCCTATGATATGCGGTATCAAAGAAGCAAGTGGTAATATTTCTCAGGTGGTTGAAATTTCAAGATACATAAGCGATGATTTTTCAATGTACTCAGGTAACGACGACATGACCGTTCCGCTTATGTCTATGGGCGGCAGCGGTGTAATAACTACTGTCGGCAACATAATTCCGAAAGATATGAGCACGATGGTTCATTCATATTTGAATGGAGATATCAAAAAAGCATGCGAAATGCAGATCAAAATGAAGCATCTTATTGATGCTGTTTTCTGTGAAGTAAACCCTATCCCGATCAAAGCTGCTCTGAATATGATGCGCAAAATTGAGCGTGAATATCGTTTACCACTATGCGATCCGTCCAACAAATCACTTTATACCATAATGACAGAAATGCAGGCATACGGACTGCTTCCGGCTGACTTATAGCCGTAGCATGACCGCAAGCACAAAAAAGCGCCCATATTATGGGCGCTCAATGTGTAACCTTTTACGCTTCTGCTACTACTTCCTTACCATCGTAGTAATTGCAGTTAGGGCAAACTCTGTGCGGAAGCTTAGGCTCGTGGCACTGTGGACATATCGAAAGTCCAGGTAAAGTCTTCTTCATGTTCTGTGATCTTCTCTTGTCTCTTCTTGCCTTTGATGTTTTCCTCTTTGGAACTGCCATTATTACACCTCCTTCTTTTGCTCTTATATAT
>CAYRZK010000239.1:0-2078 GCA_964428785.1 uncultured Oscillospiraceae bacterium
TGAATATAGTGTCCGAGTCCCGGCACCGGATTATAGCTGTATGTATATCTGTTGCATACTGCGCCATCCGGCGTTCCGCTTTTTAATATGCTCAGCTTGTACTTAAAATCTCCGCCGTCAAAATTTAAGATGCCGCTGATTCTCGGTGTGAGGTTTGGCGCATCCGGCTCAAATTCTCTTGTCTCAAGTGCTTCTTCAAAGCTTTTGCCGGCTTCCAGAAACTCGTAAACAGTGTCGGTCTGATCGCCGTTTGTCACAATCGTACTGTTTCCGAATACTCTTACAGGTGAATATATCACAAGAGTAGGATCTGCAAGCTTTTCCGGCTCAAAGGCATTGATTATCACATCATCTCCGTTTTCGATAAAAATCCGGTTTCTGCTGTTTTCGCTTCGTCCCATTATAAAATATGCAAATACGGCTTTTGTACCATCCGCACTCTTGCCTATCATAATGCCTCTGCCGCCGTAGGTATTGGAAGCGAGCAGCTCTCTTACCTTATATGTTTCATATACATTCATTACTTTTCTCCCATAATCTTCTTTGATACATATTCTGCCGCCGCAGGAAGCAGCTTCCATTCAGCTTCCTCCATTACACGCTTCTGAAGTATCTCCGGCGTATCGCCATCCTTAATGTCCACTGCCTTTTGGAAAATAATTTTTCCCCCGTCAGGCACTTCATTTACAAAATGCACTGTAGCGCCCGTCACCTTAACTCCGTATGCAAGCGCAGCCTCATGCACCTTGAGACCGTAAAAGCCTTCACCGCAGAACGACGGAATAAGCGAAGGGTGTACATTTATAATCCTTTCATGCCATTTATCGGTAAATGACTTGTTCAAAATCCTCATAAATCCGGCAAGAATGATAAGCTCTATGCCCTCGCCTTCAAGTATTTTTTGAAGCTCGGCTTCAAATTTGGCTCTTCTTTCCGATACAGGCATCGTCTTGTCGACAAGCAGCACCCGTGTCGCAATACCGGCATTTTCAGCCCTTGTGAGCCCATATGCATCCGGATTGTCCGAAACAACAAGTGCTATTTCTCCGCTTTTAAGACCTCCCATTTTTTGGAAGTCTATAATCGCCTGGAGATTTGTTCCGCCGCCTGAAATAAGGACTGCAATCTTAGTCTTTAGCATATTACTACGCCGTCCTCTCCCTTGATAATTTCTCCTATTATGTAAGCGTCCTCGCCATTTTCCTTAAGAACGGCTATTGCTGCATCCGCATCCTCTTTGGCAACGGTAACAGTCATTCCCACACCCATGTTATATGTATTGAACATATCTCGTTCCGGAATATTTCCCGTTTCCATGAGCAGCTTAAAAATAGGAAGCACTTTTACTCTTGCCTTTTCAATCCTTGCTGCATATCCTTTAGGCATACTTCTCGGAATATTTTCGTAAAATCCGCCGCCTGTAATGTGTGAAACAGCCTTAACATCGATTTTTTCCATAAGCGCTAAAACAGGCTTAACATAAATCTTTGTCGGCTTTAAAAGCGCTTCGCCGAGAGTTTCGCCGCCGAGACATTCAGGTTTTACCGAAAGGTCTGCGTTTTCCACATCGAATACCTTTCTTACGAGTGAATATCCGTTTGAATGGAAGCCAGACGATGGAAGTGCTATTATAACATCTCCCTCCTTCATCTTGCTGTTATCGACGATTTTCTCTTTATCGACGATACCTACCGCAAAGCCTGCAAGGTCATATTCATCCTCAGGATAAAATCCCGGCATTTCGGCAGTTTCGCCGCCTATAAGCGCTGCACCGCTCTGTACACAGCCCTCTGCCACACCTGAAACTATTGCCGCTACCTTTTCCGGATAGTTCTTGCCGAGCGCCATATAATCAAGGAAGAACAGCGGTTTAGCTCCGCAGCATATTATATCGTTTACACACATCGCAACGCAGTCTATACCTACCGTATCATGCTTATCCATGAGAAATGCCATTTTGAGCTTTGTTCCGACTCCGTCAGTACCGCTCACAAGCACCGGTTCTTTCATACCTGAAATATCAGGGAGAAAAAGTCCGCCGAAGCCGCCTACTTCTCCGATTGCTCCCGGTGTGATAG